>DAOLDO010000078.1:0-13065 GCA_035327325.1 Chloroflexaceae bacterium
CTTCGATGATCAGCATCCGGCAGGTCACCTACAGCTACCCCGACAGCGGCCGCCCCGCCCTGCGCGAGCTCAGCCTCGACGTCGCGGAGGGCGATTTCTTGCTCGTGGCCGGCCCGAGCGGCGCCGGCAAGAGCAGCCTGCTGCGGCTGATCAACGGGCTCGTGCCTCACTTCTACGGCGGGCGCTTCGCCGGCCGGGCGATGGTCTGGGGCCGCGACACCCTCGGTAGCCAGCCCCGCGACATGGCCGACCTGGTCGGCTTCGTCTTCCAGGACCCCGAGAGCCAGTTCGTGGTGGATGTGGTCGAGGACGAGCTGGTCTTCGGCATGGAGAACCTGGGCCTGCCCCAGACGCTCATGCGCCGGCGGGTCGAGGAGGTGCTCGACCAGCTCGCGATCGCCCACCTGCGGCGGCGCCGCGTCTCGTCGCTCAGCGGGGGCGAGCGCCAGCGAGTGGCCATCGCCGCGGCCCTCGCCGCCCAGCCGAAGGCCCTGGTGCTCGACGAGCCGACCAGCCAGCTCGACCCCCACGGGGCCGAGGAGGTGCTGACCGCCCTCCAGAAGCTCAACGCTGACCTGGGGGTCACGGTCGTGCTCTGCGAGCACCGCCTCGAGCGGGTGGTGCAGTACGCCGACCGGCTGGCCTACCTCGACCAGGCGCCGCCCGGGCCCGACGGGGGCCCCGGGCCGTCGCGCCTGATCGTCGGCCCGCCGCGCGAGGTGCTGGCCGCCATCCCCCAGGTGCCGCCCCTCCAGCAGCTGGGGCGCGCCCTCGGCTGGGCGCCCCTACCCCTGACGATCAAGGAGGGCCGCGCCCTCGCAAGTAGACGCGCCGAGGCGCGTCGGCCGCCCGGCCCGGCGCCGCCCCCGCTCCCCTCGGAGGTCGTCGCCCGCCTGCGCGACGTCACCGTGCGCTACGGCGAGCACGAGGCCCTCTACAGGCTCAGCCTGGCGGTCCACAGGGGCGAGCTCCTGGCCCTCATGGGGCGCAACGGCAGCGGCAAGAGCACCCTGCTCAAGGCCCTGGTCGGGCTGGCCCGCCCCGCCGAGGGCGCGGTCGAGCTCGCCGGCCGCGACATCGCCCGGGCGCCCGTCGAGGAGCTGGCCCGCGAGGTGGGCTACGTGCCCCAGGACCCGCGCAGCATCCTCTACCACGACACCCTGCGCGAGGAGCTGGCCTTCACGCTCAGGGGCCACGGGCGGCGCCACGACGCGCCGGGCGGCGCAGCGATCGAGGCGACCCTGGCCTCGCTCGGCATCGCCCACCTGGCCGACGCCTACCCGCGGGCCCTCAGCGGCGGCGAGGCCCAGCGGGCGGCCATGGCCGCCATCCTGGTGGCCGACCCGCCCCTGCTGCTGCTCGACGAGCCGACCCGCGGCCTGGACTACCGGGCCAAGGCCGAGCTGGCCGCCCTGCTGCGCGCCCTCTGCGCCCGCGGGCGCGCGGTGGTCATGGCCACCCACGACGTCGAGCTGGCCGCCGCCTGCGCCGACCGGGTGGCCCTGCTCGGCGACGGCGAGCTGGTGGTCGAGGGGCCCGCGGCCGAGATCCTCAGCCGGAGTTTGTTCCTCTCCTCGCAGGTCGCCAAGCTCTTCCCCGACAGCGGGTGGCTCACCGCCGAGCAGGCCCTCGCCGGCCTGGCCGGGGGCGCCGCCCAGGAGGTCTAGCCATATGCGCGCAACCCGCCTCGCGCTCCTCGCCCTGGCCCTGGTCGTGGTCGCCGCCGCGCTGCCGGCGCGGCCCGCCGCCGCCCAGGAGCCCGCGCAGCAGCTGCGGGCCTTCTGGGTTGACAGCCTCAACCCCGGCTTCTACAACCACCCCCAGGTTGACGAGCTGGTCGAGAACGTCGTGCGGGCGGGCGCCAACACGATCATCGTGCAGGTGCGCCGCCACGGCGACGCCTGGTACAACCAGAGCTTCGAGCCGCGCGCGGCCGACCCGCGCCTGGCCCCCGCCGCCGAGTTCGACCCACTGGCCTACCTGATCGAGAAGGCCCACTCGATGGGCGTGCGCGTCCACGCCTGGCTGGTCGTCTCCGTCACCTGCCGGCCCGGCGATCGCCTGTGGGGCCACCCCGCCCACGTCTGCACGGCCCACGGCCCGCGCGCCCAGGGCGCCGAGCGCTGGACCACCGCCACCTTCGAGGGGCAGCAGGTCGGCGACTTCGACTACGGCCACCCCGCGAGCATCCAGTACCTCGAGGGCGTGCTCGACAACCTGCTGCGGGCCTACCCGGCCCTCGACGGCGTCCACTGGGACTATATCCGCTTCGGCGGGCGCAACTACGGCTACAACCAGGTGAGCCTGGAGCGCTTCAACCGGGCCCACGGGCGGCCCCTCGACAGCCGGCCGCGGCCCGAGGACCCCGCCTGGTCCCAGTGGCGCCGCGATCGGGTGACCGAGCTGGCCCGCCGACTCTATCTCAGGGCCAAGGCCGTCAAGCCCGGCATCGAGGTGAGCGCGGCGACGATCACCTGGGGCGGGCTGGGCAGCGACGGCAACTGGGCAGCCTCGGCCGCCTACGAGCGCGTCTTCCAGGACTGGCCGGCCTGGCTCGAGGAGGGCATCCTCGACTTCGCGGTGCCGATGCACTACTTCGAGGAGGGCGACCCCCGCAGCCGGGGCTGGTACGACGGCTGGCTGGCCTTCGACCGGGGGCGGGCCGGCCGGCGCGCCATCGTCGCCGGCGTCGGCTCGTGGCTCAACGCCCCCGAGCAGAACGTGTGGCAGGCCCAGCGGGCCCTCGCGCCCGACGAGCAGGGCCGCGCCCTGGCCGGGGTGGCCTTCTTCTCCTACGCCAACCCGATCAGGGGCGTGAGCCGCGAGACGCGGCGGGCCTTCATGGACCAGCTGCGGGCCACGGTCTTCGCCCAGCCGGCGCGGGCCCCCGACTGGCCCTGGATCGTCGCGCCCACAGGCGGCCACCTCCAGGGCATCGCCGCCGTGGACGGGCAGGTGGCCCTCGACGCCAGGGTGACCCTGTTCCACAACGGGGTCTGGCTGCGCGACCTCCATGCCTCGGCCGACGGCTGGTTCGGCGCCGTCGAGCTGCCGCCCGGCGCGTACACCATCGCCATCACCCGCGCCGACGGCCGCCAGGCATGGTTGAGCGCGCCCGTGCGCCCGGGGCTAGTGACCAGCCTGTAGCTCGCCGCCCTACACCTCGATGCGCTCCAGCCCGCGGGTGCCGATGGTGGCGCCGAGCCAGACCACCCCGGCCGTGAGGGCGAGGGCCAGGGCCCAGCCCGCCAGGCGCAGCCCCGCGCCGGCCAGGCCCCCGCCCAGCAGCTCGCCGACCACGGCCGCGCCGGCCACCAGGGCGACCACGACCAGCAGGTAGATCGGGTAGAAGATCGTGCCTAGGCAGCCGCTCTGCCAGGTGCTCTGCTGGGCGGGGTTCTCCCAGTCGAGGCGGGGGAAGGCCGCGCCGAGGCCCATGCCGACGGCGGCGCAGCCGAGGCCGCACACCAGCACCAGGGCCCACTGCTGCAGGAAGACCAGGGGCGGTTGCTGCCTGAGCACGGCCACGACCGCCAGGAAGAGCGTGCCGACCACGGGGAAGGGCAGGTAGGCCAGGGCCAGCTTGCCGAGCAGCAGGCGCCAGGGGCTGACGGGGGCCAGCTTCAGCAGCCAGAAGGCTTTGCCCTCGCGGCTCACCCCGGTGCCGGCCAGCACGCTCGACAGGCTGAGGCAGATAAAGAAGGCGATGCCCGCGCCCGTCAGCTCGCTCAGCTCGGCGAACCAGGCGGGCATCGCGTCGTCCGCGCCGGCGGGCGGCCCGGTGAAGACCTGGAAGCTCCAGATCGCGGCGAGGGCCAGCGGGAAGATTATGGCCTGGAGGTTGCGCAGGTCGCGGAAGAAGAGCCGCAGGTCCTTCGCCAGGATCGCCCGCGACTGCTGGGGGAGGACCAAGGACCACGGACCGAGGACCAAGGATCGCGCACGGCGGGATATGCTGGTTGGTCGTTGGTCGTTGGTCGTTGGTCTTTTCACCCGCCCGCCCTGGGTGGCCAGGTTGCTCCAGCCGGCGTAGTAGAGGCGCTCGGCCAGCACGAGGCACCCGGCGAAGACCAGCAGCGAGGCGCCGAGGAAGAGCCCGCCGTAGAAGAGCAGCGGCGCGGCCTCGCCCTCGCCCGCGGCGACGAGGGCCCGCCCGGCCCAGGCCGAGGGGAGCAGGGGCAGGTCGGCGGCGAGCAGGGCGGCCAGGGTGTCGGGGGTGGCCACCGCGGGCGCCAGCCGTCCGCCGAGCTGGCTCAGCAGGTAGAAGCTGACGCCCACCAGGCCGCCGAGCACGCTGACGATCTCGCGGGCGCGGCGGGCCGGCACCACCCGCACCACCGCCATCACCAGCAGGGCGCCCAGGCCCGCCGGCAGCAGCGGGATGAGCAGCAGGGCCAGGATCGCGCAGAGCATGTAGAGGGCGCCGTAGCCCATCCCCTGCCCGTAGCCCAGCAGCACAGGGGCGAGGAAGGCGAACAGGAGCAGGTACTGGGTCAGCAGGCCGCCGAAGAACTTGACGACGAAGACGGCCCGCATCGGCACCGGGGCCGCCAGCAGCATATCTATGTCGCCCGAGAGGTAGAGCGAGCTGAGCAGGCTGCTGAAGCTCGAGAAGATCAGCAGGCCCAGGGCCCCGAGCAGCACCAGGCTCGGGATGGCCGCCAGGAAGGGCTCCACGTCGGCGGGGACGCCGGGGTTCTGCGCCGCGGCCTCGCGCAGCAGCTCGGCCACCTGGGGGTCGCGCAGGCTGCGCACGACGAAGCGCGTGAAGCTGTAGATGGCGAAGGAGCCCAGGCCGACCAGGGCGGCGATGGCGATCAGGCCGAGCTTGCTGCTCAGCTTGCTGCGCCAGAAGCTGTTGCGGGCGATCTGGAGCCGGGCGCGCACGAGCACCCAGAGTGCGTTAATCATGGGTTGGTACGGCTTTTTAGATGCCTCTGCCCGGTTGCGACCAGGGACCAACGCCCAACGACCAGCCGCTCAGGCGCCTGCCCGGCTTTGGTCCTTGGTCCTTCGTCCTTGGTCAGACCAGGCGAACGATGGCGCGCTGGCACACCTAGGTCAGGGCCTCGGCGATCGCGGCCTCCTCCGAGCCGCCCGTGAGGCTGAGGAAGATGTCCTCGAGGGACGCGCCGCCGCCGGCTCGCAGCTCGTCGAGGGTGCCCGCGGCGATGATCGCGCCCCGGTTGATGATGAAGACCCGGTCGCACATGCGCTCGGCGATCTCGAGGATATGGGTGGACATAAACACGCAGGCGCCGCCGGCGGCCACCTGGCGCAGCATGTCTTTGATCAGGCGGGCGCTGCGCGGGTCGAGGCCCACCGTGGGCTCGTCGAGGAAGAGGGCCCTGGGCTCGTGGAGCAGGGCCCCGGTGAGGGCGGCCTTCTGGCGCATGCCGTGGCTGTAGCCGCCGAGCAGCTCGTCGCCCCGGTCCTCGAGGCCGAAGGTGGCCAGCAGCTCCTCGCCGCGCCGCCCGGCCGCCGCCGGGTCGAGCTGGTAGAGGCCGGCGATCAGCTGGATGTACTCGCGGGCCGTCAGCTTCTCGGGCAGGTAGGGCTGGTCGGGCACGTAGCCGAGCAGGGCCTTGGCCGCCAGGGGCGCGGCCTGGATGTCGTGGCCGCCGATGCGGGCCGTGCCGGCGCTCGGGCGCAGCAGGCCGATCAGCATCTTGATCGTGGTGGTCTTGCCCGCCCCATTGGGCCCCAGGAAACCCACGATCTCGCCCGGGTAGACCGCCAGATCAACCCCTCGGACCGCCACCGTCTCGCCGTAGCGCTTCTGCAAGCCTACGGCCTCGATCATCGGCGCGGCCCCGTTCAGCTGGTGCATCCCCTCGCTCCGCCCTCCATACTCGTCGCCAGAGGGCATTGTAGCATGGCGGGCGGCCCTACGCCGTGGCGCGGGCCAGCAGGGCCCCGAGGGCCTCGCGGTTCGCCGCCTTGCCCCGGTCGCGCAGGGCGCGGGCCGCGGCCGTCCAGTAGCGGTGGCCTGCGAGGAAGCGCAGCTGGTCGGCGAGCCAGGCCACGTCGTTTGTCGCCTCGCCGCCGGCGGCCAGCTCGCGCCGCAGGTCCTCGTTGCGCGCCAGGAAGTCGTCGCGCCCGAGCAGGTCGAGGTCGGCGTCGGCCATGATCTGCTCGAGCAGGCCGCGCGGGCGCTGCGGGAGGCGCGTCGCGTAGATCATGCCGACGATGCGCGCGATCTGCCGCGGCCCGTAGCCGAAGCCCGGCAGGACCGCCCCCGCGATCTGCGCGCTCGCCAGCTCGTGGTCGTGCCGCTGAACCACGAAGCCCAGGTCGTGGTAGTAGGCCGCCGTGCGCAGCAGCAGCAGCCCGGCGGCGCCGACCCTGCTGAGGGCGGCCAGGCGCTCGACGGCGGGCACGACCTCGTCGCGGGTGTGGGCCAGCGAGTGGTAGACGAGCGAGGCGGGCAGTTCGCACGCCAGCCGCCCCAGGGCGTAGCCGCGCGCGCCCTCGAGATCGGGCGGGGCCATCGGTACCTCCCGCGGGCAACGGTTTCTTAACATTCCTATGGTAACAGAGGCGTGGCGCCTACGCATCAGGAAAACTACGTAGGGCGCTACGTAGTGATGTCGGCCGCATGGCGCGCCGCGGGCGGCAAAGTGTGGTAAGTAGATAGGGCGAATAATCGCTCACGAAAGGAGAAGCAACATGCGTGTGCTCAGGCGCCTCGGCCCGCTGGTCGTCGCCGCGGCCCTCCTGGCCGCCTGCGCCGGCGGCGGCGCGAGCGGGGGCTCCGCGAGCGGGGGCTCCGCGGGCGGCGGGACGCTCTACCTGTACAATTGGGGCGACTACATTGACCCCGAGCTGATCGAGGAGTTCCAGGCCGAGTCTGGCGTGCAGGTGGTCGTTGACACCTTCGAGACCAACGAGGACATGATCGCCAAGGTCCGCGCCGGCGGCTCCGGCTACGACCTCGTGGTCCCCTCGGACTACGCCGTGCAGGTGATGGTGGCCGACGAGCTGCTCGCGCCCCTCGACCGGGCGCGGCTGAGCAACTACGACAACCTCGACCCCGACCTGCTCGGGCTCTACTTCGACGCGGAGAACACCCACTCGGTGCCCTACCTCTACGGCACCACCGGCATCGCCTACAGCCGCCAGGTCTTCCCCGACGGGGTGGACAGCTGGGCCGCCCTCTTCGACCCGGCCCGGCTCGAGGCGGTGCGCGGCCAGGCCAGCATGCTCGACGACGAGCGCGAGGCCCCCGGCGCCGCCCTCCACTACCTCCGCGCCTCGCTCAACGCGACCGACCCCGCCGTGCTGGCCCAGGCCCGCGACCTGCTGCTGGCCCAGAAGCCCTTCCTGGCGGCCTACAACAGCGCCAACTTCCAGCGGCTCCTGGCCAGCGGCGAGTACGTGATCGCCCAGGCTTACAGCGGCGACGCCCTGCTCGCCCGCCGCGGGCTCGAGGACGAGTTCTCGGGCAACCCTGACATCGCCTTTGTCATCCCGCAGGAAGGCGGCACGATCTGGATGGACAACCTGGCCATCCTGGCCGAGTCGCCCAACCAGGACGCGGCCCACAGCTTCATTGACTTCATGCTGCGCCCCGAGATCGCCGCCCGCAACGCCGAGTACGTCGGCTTCCTCACGCCCAACCAGGCGGCCCGCGAGCAGCTCTCCGACGAGCTGCAGGCCCTCTACGCCGAGGGCTTCGCCCCCGACGATGCCACCTACGAGCGGCTCGAGGGGATCGAGCGCACCGCCGACACCGAGGTCTTCAGCGAGCTGTGGGCCGAGGTCAAGGGCGAGTAGACCGCCGCCCCAGCCCGCCCAGCAACGCCGGCAAGCGATCGCTCCGAGATCGGGGCGATCGCTTTCTTATGCCCTGATGTCTCACTATGGCCTGGCAGCCGCGGGGTTAACACATGGCAATCAAGAGTTGCAGCGGCTTCACCCCCATGGCGGGGCCGCGCAAATATACTTGCGTCGTAAGTCGTTCCTTTCTGCACAAGCATCGGCGATCAATGAACATGTCCGTCCGCCAGGAGCGCCAGGCCAGCGCTCGACCCGAGAGCGGCATCAGCCCGCGGACGCGGCTGATCCTCTTCAGCGCCCTCGGGCTCGGGCTGCTGCTGATGGTGGCGGCCCTCTGGTTCGCCGTGGCGCGCCCCGTGAAGGTGCTGCCGCGCATCAGGCCCATGCCCGCCTTCGCCCTGGCCGACCAGTACGGCCTGCCCCTCAACAGCAGCGACCTGGCCGGCCGCCAGGTGCTGATCAACGTCACCTACACGGGCTGCGGCGACGAGTGCGCCGCCCAGCGGCAGGGCCTGGTCGCCCTGCGCGAATCCCTGCGGGCCGAGGGGCGCCTCGGCCGCGAGGTGATCTTCCTGACCATCAGCTTCGACCCGGCCCGCGACACGCCGGCGTCCCTCCAGACCTACGCCGCCCAGCTCGGGGCCGACCGCGACTCGTGGCGCTTCGTCAGCGGCGAGCCGACCGAGCTGAAGGCCCTGATCGGCGGCGAGCTGGGCATCTACTACGCGCCGCCCGACGCGGCGGGCCGCATCGAGCACGAGCAGGACGTGCTGCTGATTGATGGCAACGGCGTCCTGCGGGCCCGCTACAACGGCGCGGCCCTCGACCAGGCGCGTCTCCAGCGCGACCTGGCCATGGTCCGCGAGGAGCTCGGCAGCACCGGCGCGATGCGCCAGGTCTACGAGGCCTCGCACATCTTCCTCTGCTACCCCCCCGACTGAGGGCAGGCCCTCGGGGTAGAGCATAGCCGGCGGGCGGCAGCGCTGCCCAGCATCGAAGGACGGGGGCACCCCCGCGAACCCCGGACGGCGGGGCGAAAAGGAGCGACGACAATGGCGTGGAAGGGCACACAGCACGACGAGCCGCTGCAGACGGCGCAGCCCGCGGCCGACGAGGAGCACGAGACGCACGAGCCGCCCCGGGGCGCCCTGCTGATCACCTGTGGCTACCTGGTCCTGATCTGCGCCCTCTGGCTTCAGGTCTACCTGCAGCTGATTAGCAACGGAGGGGTCCCCAGGCCATGAGGGAGAACAGCAAACTTGTCGGCTACATCTTCGAGTTCGCCTGGATCCTGCCCAGCGTGGCCATCCCGGTCTCGGTGATCACCGCGGTGATCATCACGGCCTTCGCCGTCGGCATCAGGGTGCCCGACGTGGCCGGCCGCATCGAGCCCCAGGCGATCAACCAGACGGCGCCGTTCAACGAGCCGGGGGTGCGTGAGCTGGCCCCGGGCCGCTACGAGGTCTCGTTCATCGCCCAGACCTTCATGTTCATGCCGAACCAGGTCGAGATCCCGGCCGGCTCCGACGTGACGGTGATCGCCACCAGCCGCGACGTGATCCACGGGCTGAAGATCGTCGGCACGCCGGTGAACATGATGGTCGTGCCGGGCCAGATCTCGAAGATGACCGTGCACTTCGACAAGCCCGGCGAGTACCTGATCGTCTGCCACGAGTACTGCGGCGGCGGCCACCACGCGATGTTCGGCAAGGTGATCGTGAAGTAGGCCCGCGTGTCGCAGCGCGCCGCGCGCTCAGAAAGAGGATCTGCAATGGCTGTTATCGCTCGACCGCGCGGCGCCGTGCGCGAGGAGGCGGCCGACCGCTTCGCCACCGAGAAGCGCCTCGCCGGGCTGAACATCCTGGTGGCCTTCATCGCCCTGGCCCTCGGCGGCCTCATGGGCATCCTCCAGGTGCTCGAGTACAACGGGATTGACCTCTACCGCTACCTCAGGCCGGTGCTGCCCGGCGGCTACTACCAGGGCCTGACCATCCACGGCGTGCTGAATGTGCTGGTCTTCACGACCTTCTACATCATGGGCTTCCTGACCTTCGTCACCGCGAAGGCCCTCGACAAGCCCCTGGTCAGCAAGGGCCTCGCCTGGTTCACCTTCTGGCTGATGCTGGGCGGCCTGGTGATGGCGGCGGTGCCGATCCTGATGAACAACGCCACGGTGCTGTTCACCTTCTACCCGCCGCTCAAGGCTGACGGCTTCTACTACCTGGGCCTGACGATCGTGGTGGTCGGCACCTACTTCCTGCTGGTCAACCAGGCCATGACCTACATGGCCTGGCGCAAAGAGAACCCCGCCGCC
Source organism: Chloroflexaceae bacterium (assembly GCA_035327325.1). Lineage (GTDB taxonomy): Bacteria > Chloroflexota > Chloroflexia > Chloroflexales > Chloroflexaceae > CAIWXH01. The sequence continues at coordinate 10,094 of DAOLDO010000078.1, forward strand.
AAGACGCCGCTGCCGGCCTTCATGGCGATCGTGACCATGGCCATGTGGGTGATCGCGACGCTCGGCATCGCCGCCGAGATGCTGTTCCTGCTCATCCCCTGGTCGTTCGGGCTGGTGCAGGGCACCGACGTCATCCTGGCGCGCACCCTGTTCTGGTTCACTGGCCACCCGATTGTCTACTTCTGGCTGCTGCCGGCCTACATCTCGTGGTACACCATGGTGCCCAAGCTGGCGGGCGGCAAGCTCTTCAGCGAGCCCATGGCCCGCGTGGCCTTCGTGCTCTTCCTGGTGCTGTCGGTGCCGATCGGCATCCACCACCAGTACACCGACCCCGGCATCTCGCAGATCTGGAAGCTCGTCCACTTCATCTTCACCGTGGGCGTCTTCTTCCCGAGCCTGCTGACCTTCTTCAACGTGGTGGCCTCGCTCGAGATCGCGGGCCGCGCCCGCGGCGGCCGGGGCTGGCTCACCTGGATCTTCGCGCTGCCCTGGCGCAAGGCGGCCTTCACCACCCAGGTCTTCGCGATGTTCCTGTTCGCCTTCGGCGGGGCCGGCGGCGTGATCAACGCCAGCTACAACCTGAATCTGGTGGTCCACAACACCGCCTGGATCTCGGGCCACTTCCACCTGACCGTCGGCTCGGCCGTCGCCCTGACCTTCATGGGCATCACCTACTGGCTCGTGCCCTACATCACCGGCCGCAAGCTCTTCAGCAACACGCTGGCCCTGGCCCAGGCGTGGACCTGGATCATCGGCATGACCATGTTCTCGCACTTCATGCACATGCTGGGCCTCCTGGGGATGCCCCGCCGCACCATGATCGGCGCGGCGCCCTACCTCAACCCCGAGACGGCCGGCGTCGCCGCCGAGTGGCGGCTGCTGCTGCCGATGACCATGATCGGCGGTCTGCTCATGGGCGTGAGCGCGCTGCTCTACTACGTGAACATGGTCCTGACGATCACCAGGGGCCAGCCCGAGCCGAACCAGGAGGTGCCCTTCGCCGCGAAGGTCTCGGGCCCCGAGGACGTGCCGGCCGTGCTCGACCGCTTCTGGCCGTGGGTGCTGGGCGCCCTGGTCCTGGTGGCGATCAACTACGGGCCGACCCTCTTCTTCCTGATCACGACCGGCCGCTTCAACATCCCCGGCATGCGCCCCTGGTAGGTCCGACCGTCGCGAGCGCTCCGCGGGGGCCGTCGGTTCGCCGGCGGCCCCCTTCCCCATGCCCGGGGCGCGCTACGACGAGAGCGCGCCGCCGATCACCCGCGGGCTGGTCGGGCCCGGGCTGCCGCCGGCGGGCTCGACGGTGACGCCGACGGCCTGGTAGGCGGTCAGGGGCTCGGGCGCCGCGACGAGCAGGGTGGCCGCGCCCCGCTCGTCCACCGTGAAGGTGCCGCCGCTCACCCGCTGGTCGCCGCGCACGAGCCAGAGCTGGTAGACCATGCCGGGCGGCAGGGGGGGCATGGCCGCGACGCTGAGGGCCGCGGCGCGCCCCGCGGGGTCGAGCACGAGCTCGCCCGTGGGCCCGGGGCTGTCGGCCGTGAGGGGCAGGCGCTCGAGCCGGCCCGACGCCAGCAGGGCCGCGACGGCGGCGCTCTGTTCGTCGCGCGCCGCCCGCTCGCGGGCCAGCTCCCGCTGGAGCCCGAGGTTCCAGGCGAGGAGCGCGGCGAGGGCCAGGGCGACGGCCGCCCACGCCGCCCGCTGCCATTGGCGGGCCCCCCGCCCGTCGGGGGGGGCGACGCGGGGGGGCCCCCCGGCCGCGGCGCCCCCGGCCTCGACCACGCGGGCGCGAAGCTCGGGGCCGGGCGCCGCCTCGGCCACGCCCAGGGGCAGCGCGCCGGCGACCTGCCGATAGGCCGCCATGGTGCGCCGGCAGGCCGGACAGGCGGCGAGATGGGCCTCGATGGCCGCGCGCGCGCCCTCGTCCCGCTCGCCAAGGGCGTAGGCGGCGAGCAGCGGCTCGATCGTGGCGCAGGATGTCGGTGCGTCGTCGGGTTCCATGGTCTCGCTCAGCTGGTGTCGTCGTCGGCGAGGAGGCCCGCCAGGGCGGCCCGCAGGCGGGCCATGCCGAGGCGCAGGCGCGTGTGCACGGTGCCGAGGGGGGCGCGCAGCCGGTCCGCCGCCTCCTGGCGGGTCAGGCCGCCGAAGTAGAGCAGTTCGATCACCTGGCGCTGGGCCGGCGGCAGGGCGGCCATGGCCGCCCGCACCTCGGCCTGGAGCAGCGTAGTGTCGAGGGCCGGGTCCGTAAGGGCGCCGCGAGCCGTGTCGTCGAGGGGGCGCTCGCGGCCGCGGGCCTTGTGGCGCCGGCTGCGCAGCTCGTCCACGGCCCTGTGGTGGGTGATCGCCAGGAGCCAGGTGGCCAGGCTGCCCAGCTCGGGCCTGTAGCGCGTGGCGCCACGCCAGCAGGCCACGAAGACGTCCTGGGTGATCTCCTCGGCGGCGCCCCTGTCGCCCACCATGCGCAGGGCGACGCTGAAGACCACGCGCCCGTAGCGGTCGTAGAGAGCGGCCGCGGCGGCCCGGGGCTGCTCCTGAAGTAGGCGCAGCATGGCGGCGTCCTCGGGGGACGCGCGAACGCCCTCGACCGCTGGCTCACCCCCATGTCGCTCGCCGCTCACAGCTGGCGCTCCTCGTGGTGAGGCGGCATTGTACCACGGCAGGTGTGGGGCGGGCCGGCCAGCCATCGAGCGCTCCTTTCGCCGGCGGCATCGTCGTGGCGCGGCACCCTGGCGCCGCTGCTCGGCGCCCCTGGCGCGGACACGGCGCGTCCGCGTCCCAGCGGCGGCGTGTCGCGCCCCTCGCGGGTCACGTGTTGTGCCCATCGCCTGCGCGGCTGAGGTGTGAGCAGGGCCACACCTGCGCGGATCATACCTCACAACTCACACCTCGCGACGTGGCACGGCCGAGGCACAGCGACACTCTAGTACTCCGTCCGAGCATTCTTGTGTGGTTGAGGGTGATCGGCTATCCTGAGC
>DAOLDO010000079.1:0-13016 GCA_035327325.1 Chloroflexaceae bacterium
GCGGCCTCGAGCGCCCGCGCTTCATGGCCCTCGACCCCGCCGACGGCAGCCTGGTCGTCGCCTCCGACAGCCGCGGCGAGGTCTACCGCCTGCGCGACACCGACGGCGACGGTCGCTACGAGTCCGGCCAGACCGTCGCCGGCGGCCTGCCCTTCGTCCACAGCGTCGCCTTCCACCAGGGGCGGCTCTACGCCGCCGCCGAGGGCCGCGTGGTGCGCCTCGGCGACTTCGCCCAGGATGGCGCCGCCCGCAGCGTCGCGACCGTGGTGGGCGGCCTGCCCGTCGCCGACCTCAGCAACCCGGCGGCCCACCGCACGCGCACCATCCTCTTCGGACCCGACGGCATGCTCTACATAAGCGTCGGCTCCTCGTGCGACCTCTGCGTCGAGCAGGACCCGCTGCGCGCCACGGTGCTGCGGGCAAACCCGGACGGCACCGGCCTCGAGGTCTTCGCCACGGGCCTGCGCAACACGGTCGGGATCGCCTTCAGGCCCTACACCGAGGAGCTGTGGGGCCTCGACATGGGCCGCAACTTTCTCGGCCCCGACCTGCCGCCCGAGGAGCTGAACCACATCGAGGCGGGCCGCGACTATGGCTGGCCCTTCTGCTACGGCGACCGCGCGCCGAACCCCGAGTTCGCCGACCCCGCCCGCTGCGCCGCCACCGAGGCGCCCCGCCGCAACTTCCCGGCCCACTGGGCGCCCCTCGGCCTCGTCTTCTACGACGGGCTCGGCTTCCCGCCGGCCTACCAGGGCGACGCCCTCGTGGCCTTCCACGGCTCGGCCAGCGACCAGACCGGCGGCCGGCGCGTCGGCTACACCGTCTCCCGCGTCCGCTTCCGCGACGGCGAGCCCGTGGCCCACGAGGACCTGCTGCGCGGCTTCGTCGTCGGCGCGGAGGTCTGGGGGCGGCCGGCCGGCCTGCTCGTCGCGCCCGACGGCAGCCTGCTCGTCAGCGACGACTTCGGCGGACGCATCTTCCGCGTGCGCTACACGGGCTGATTGACCGCGCCCGCCCCGGCGCATACAATAGCGGCACCGCAGCACCCGGCGGGGCGGCCGACAGCGTCGTCGCGCTCCGGCCTTCATCCCTCATCCTTATTCCTTCATCCTTCAGCCATGGAGGCCACGTGAATATCCGTGAAGCGATCGGCGCCGTGGTCGGCGGCCGCGACCTCAGCCAGGCCCAGGCGGCCTCGGTGATGGAGGAGATCATGACCGGCGAGGCCACCCCGGCCCAGATGGGCGCCTTCCTCACGGCGCTCCACCTGAAGGGCGAGACCGACGCCGAGATCGCCGGCATGGCCGAGGTGATGCGCCTGAAGGCCACCCCCGTCTACGTGGACGGCCCCGTCGCCGACACCTGCGGCACCGGCGGCGACGGCGCCCACACCTTCAATATCAGCACCGCGGCCGCCTTCGTGGCCGCGGGCGCCGGCCTCGCCATCGCCAAGCACGGCAACCGGGCCATGTCCAGCGTCTGCGGCAGCGCCGACGTGCTCGAGGGCCTGGGCGTGAAGATCGAGCTCGACGCCGAGGGCGTGGCCCGCTGCCTGGGCGAGGCCGGCATCGGCTTCATGTTCGCCCCCAGGTTCCACCCGGCCATGCGCTTCGCCGGCCCCGTGCGCCGCGAGATCGGGATCCGCACCGCCTTCAACATCCTCGGCCCCCTCACCAACCCCGCCCGCGCCCGCCACCAGGTTCTCGGCGTCGCCTCGGCGCCCCTGGCCGAGAAGCTGGCCCGCGCCCTCAGCCGCCTCGAGACCGCCCACGCCCTGGTCGTCCACGGCGACGGCGGCGTTGACGAGCTCAGCCTGAGCGGCCCCAACCTGGTCTTCGACGTGCGCGCCGGCCAGGAGCCCCGGCGCCTCACCATTGACGCCGAGGAGCTCGGCCTGCGCCGCGCCCCCCAGGAGGCCCTGCGCGGCGGCGACGTGGCCACCAACGTCGCCATCGTGCGCGCCGTCCTCGACGGCTCCGAGCGTGGCCCCCGCCGCGACGTGGTCCTGCTCAACGCGGCGGCCGCCCTGGTCGCGGGCGACCTCGCTCCAACCATGGCCGCCGCCCTCGACATGGCTCGCGCCAGCCTCGACGAGGGCCGCGCCGCCGAGCGCCTCGCCCGCCTCGTTGCCGCCAGCAACGCCTAGACCGTGCGCCCTCAGTGGAGCCACAGCTGTCTGTCGAGCTGTAAGGGTGCCCCAGCGTGGGCGCCCACCCTGCTGCGCCTCGACGCCAACCTCAGGACGGCCCTGCCGCCGCGAGCTTATCTCAGCATCTCGTGCGGTACTCCTCGGTCTAGGGGGCAGGGGCGCCATCAGCCCTTCGTGTCCTTCGTGCGCTTCGTAGTAAAAAGCTGGCCGTCCCTGCTATGATTCCACAGCAGCGCCAGGCCCCCCGCCCCGCCGCCTCCGAGGACGAGATCCGCCTCGAGCGCCTGCGCCAGCGTCGCCGCAGCTACCCCCCCTGGCGGCTCCTGCGCGCCAACCTGCGCGACATCAGGGTTCTGGGGCGCCAGGCGTGGGTCTCCCTCGGCCTGCTGATCGGGCTGCTCGTGGGCAGCGCCCTCTACCTCCAGCTGCGCTACTTCCCCCAGCTCTGCGTGGCCGGCGGTGAGCGCTGCGGGGCCGACGGCGACTTCGGGGCGGCCCTCTACGCGACCATGCTGCTCCTGGTCTTCGAGACGCCCGCCGACTTCCCGCCTGACCTCGAGGGCCGGCTGATCTTCTTCGGCGTGCCCCTCTTCGGCCTCTTCTTCCTGCTCCAGAGCGTCGTGGACTTCGCGCGCCTGCTCTTCGACAAGGGCGCCCGCCGCGAGGGCTGGCAGATCTCCCTGGCCAGCACCTTCTCCGACCACGTGGTCGTCTGCGGGATCGGGCGCGTCGGCTACCGCGTGGTCCTGCAGCTGCTCGACGCCGGGCGCGAGGTGGTGGCGGTGGACAGCGACCCCGCCAGCGAGTTCGCGCCGACGATCAGGGCTCTCAAGGTGCCCCTGATCGTCGGCGACGCCCGCGACCCCGAGGTGCTGCGCAGCGCCGGCCTGGCCCGCGCCCACGGCCTGATCGCCGCGATCAGCGACGACCTGCGCAATGTCGAGGTGGCCCTCGCCGCCCGCCGCCGCCGCCCCGAGCTCCAGACCGTGCTGCGCATCTTCAACCGCGAGCTCGACCGCAACCTCGAGCGCAGCTTCGGTCGCAACAGCGCCTTCAGCTCGTCGGCCCTGGCCGCGCCCACCTTCGCCCTGGCCGCCGTCAGCCGCGAGGTCGTTCACGTGCTCAGCCTGCCCGAGGGCCTGCTCGCCGTCTCCGAGCTGACGGTCGTCGCAGGGGGCGGGCTCGCCGGGCCCGTGGCCGCCCTCGAGGAGGCTTACGGCGTGCGCGTGCTGCGCCTGCGCGACCGAACGGGGCGCGAGCGCGCCCGCCCCCACGCGACCGGCCTCGCTCCCGGCGACGTCGCCCTGCTGCTCGGCCCCGCCGAGGCCCTCGAGCGCATGCGCGCCACCAACCAGCCCGGCGGCCTGCCCCCCCAGCGCCCCGGCGGGCAGCTGGACACGGTGATTGTCTGCGGCCTCGGCAAGGTCGGCTCCGCGGTCGCCAGGCTCCTCGCCACGCTTGAGCCCCGCCCCCGGCTCGTGGCCGTCTGCGAGGCCGACACTCCGCCCCGCCTGCGCCAGGAGCTCGCCGCCCAGGGCGTGCGCGTCGTCCTCGGCGACGCCCGCGACCCCGAGGTGCTCGAGCAGGCCGACGTCGCCCGGGCCTACGCCGTGGCTGCCCTCGTCGGCGACGACCTGACCAACCTCCAGGTCGGTCTCAGCGCCCGCGGCCTCCGCCCCGACGTCCACCTGGTCCTGCGCGTCTTCAGCGATGTGCTCGCCGAGCGCCTCGCGGCCCTCTTCGGCATCAACACCGCCTACAGCACCTCGGCCCTGGCCGCGCCCACCCTGGCGGCCGCCGCCGTGCTGCGCGAGGTGGACCACGCCTTCGATGTTGGCGAGCGCCTCTTCGCCACCGAGAGCGTCGCCGTGGCCGCCGGCGACGCCCTGGGCGGCCGCGCGGTCGCCGACCTGCGCGAAGGCGCCGACGTGCTCGCGATCGCCCTGCGGCGTGGCGGCGGCCGCCTCCTCCTCCCCGCCCCCGAGCTGACCCTCGCGCCCGGCGACGAGGTCGTGCTCCTGGCCGACCTCGCGGCCCTCGCCCGCCTGCGCGCTCGGGCCGGCGCCCGCGCCGCCCGGGCCGAGGCTACGGCACGCCCATGACCCGTCAAGGCCGCGGGGCGGCTTGCCTTTGCCACGAAGCGCACGAAGGCCACGAAGGTCCAGGGGAGGCTGTGCTGTGACGAGCCGTTCCGAGCCTCTCGCCCGGCTCCCGCATAGCTTCCCGGCTTCAGTCGCGCTCGCAGCCCTTCGCGCTCTTCGTGGCCTTCGTGGTAACGCTAGCAACGCTAGATAAAGGAGATGGCCCCGTATGGCTGAAGCGACCATTCTCACGCAGATCCTGGCCCACAAGGCCGAGGAGGTGGCCCGCCAGCGGGCCAAGCTGCCCCTGGCCGCCCTCGAGGAGCGCATCGCCCGCGCCCCGGCTCCACGCGACTTCGCCGCGGCCCTGCGCCGCCCGCCCGCCACCGCGCTCATCGCCGAGGTCAAGAAGGCCTCGCCGAGCCGCGGCGTCCTGCGCGAGCCGTTCGACCACCTGGAGCTCGCCCGCGCCTACGCCGGGGCCGGGGCCGCCGCGATCTCCGTGCTCACCGACGTGCGCTTCTTCCAGGGCAGCCTCAAGTACCTCGAGGCGATCAGGCAGCTGCCCGGGGCCCCGCCCGTCCTGCGCAAGGACTTCATCATTGACCCCTACCAGGTCTACGAGGCCAGGGCCTACGGCGCCGACGCGCTGCTGCTGATCGTCGGCGCCCTCGACGACGCGCCACTGGCCGAGCTCCTGGCTCTCACCCGCGGCCTGGGCATGGCCGCCCTGGTCGAGGTCCACACCGAGGCCGAGCTCGAGCGGGCCCTCGCCGCGGGGGCCGCCGTCGTCGGCGTGAACAACCGCGACCTCCACAGCTTCCGCACCGCCCTCGAGACGACGGAGCGCCTGGCCAGGCTGCTGCCCGCCGGGCCGGGGCGGCCCGTCCTGGTGAGTGAGAGCGGCATCTTCACCCCCGAGCACGTGGCCCTCGTGCGCGCCTACGGCGCCGACGCCGTGCTGGTCGGCGAGGCCCTGGTCACCGCGCCCGATACCGCGGCCCTCGCGCGCGCCCTCGCCCACGCCTGAGCGGCGGCTGCAACCACACGCGGCCCGGAGGCGTCCAAATGGGTAGGAGCAAGCTGAGGTTTACCGGACTACACCGGAGGGAGATACAATGATCTGTGCCCAATGTGGCGCCACGAGCGAAGAGGGGCAGCGCTTCTGCTACAACTGCGGGGCCCGCCTGAGCGAGCGGCAGCCCGAGACCGCCACGGCCACGGCCCAGCCCCTGCCCGTCCCGCCGCCGCCGGCCCCGATCCAGCCGGGCGCCTACCAGCAGCCCCCCGCCTACGCGCCCCAGGTCATCCCCAACAGCCCCCTCGCCATCGCGAGCCTGGTCTCGGGCATCCTGGCCTGGGTGGTCCTGCCCTTCATCGGCGCGATCATCGCCGTCGTGACCGGGCACATGGCCCGCAACGAGATCAGCCGCTCGGCGGGCGGGCTCGCCGGCGCCGGCATGGCCCTCGTCGGCCTGATCCTCGGCTACGCCCAGCTGGCGATCATCGTCCTCGGCGCCTGCCTCTTCTCGTTCGTCTTCATTGCCGCCGTCGTCTGAGGCGAGCCGGCGCGACCGTGAAGAGGGGCGCGGCCACTGGCCGCGCCCCTTCCGCGTCCGATCAGGTGGCCCGCTCGCCCTTACGGCCTGGCGAAGACCTGGGTCCAGTAGTGGCCGTAGGAGTCGCCGGCCTCGTAGTAGTGGCCGACGCCGAGGTTGGTGTAGGCGCACCTGAGGATGTTGGCCCTGTGGCCGTCGCTCTGCATCCAGCCCTCCATCACCTGGGCGGCGCTCCCGTAGCCCGCGGCGATGTTCTCGCCCGTGGTGCTCCAGTCGTAGCCGGCCCTGGTGACGCGCTGGGACGCGGTGGTGCCGTCGAGCGAGGTGTGGCTGAAGTAGTCGTTGAGGGCCATATCCTCGCTGTGGCCCTGGGCGGCCGACATCAGCCGCGCGTCCAGGGTGACGGGGGCGCAGCCGGCCTTGGCGCGCTCGCTGTTGACCAGCGAGAGGATCTGGCTGGCGATGGCGTCCTCGGCGGGGGACTGGGTGCGGGCGGGGCCGGCAATCATGGGCAGATAGCTCTTGTAGAGGGCCGTGGGTTCGCTGGTCTGGGCCAGGGCGCCGCCAGGGGTGAGGGTGACCAGTGCGAGGGACCCGACGACGATGAGGGCGATGAGGGCGAGTATGCGTCGCATGGCTGTGTGGGGGTTAAAGGTTGGTTTAAACACTCCCCCGAAGCATACCACCCGGCGCCGGGGCGCGCCATGACCCTATGGTCCTGCGCGGATATGGTCCTCCTGGCGCGCCCGATCTATGACGTTTGAGGGGCCGGGATGGCTCGCATCCCGGCCCCTCGCCATCAGACCCTGGCGGCCACGCCGTCTAGGCCATCTGGGGGACGATCACGCCGTAGTTGCCGTCGCGGCGCCTGTAGAGCACGCTCAGGCGCTGCGTCTCGGCGTCCTGGAAGACAAAGAAGTTATGGCCCAGGAGCTCCATCTGCTCGATGGCGTCCTCGGCGAACATCGGTCGCACCGTGAACTCCTTGGTGCGGATCAGCTGTGGGATGGCCGGGGCCTCCTCGTCGGTCGCCTGCGAGCCCCGCGCGGCGGCTTCGCCTGGGGCCAGGGCGGCGATGGGCTCGGGCTCGACCACCACATCGCGGCTGCGGCGCGAGCGCCCGCGCCGCCAGAACTTCTCTTTGTAGCGCTTGATCTGGCGCTCCAGCACCTCCTGCACCTCGTCAATGGCGTGGTACAGGTCGGGGGCCTGCTCCTCGGCCCGCAGGATCACCCCGTGGTCGCCCACGAGGGTCACCTGGACCCGGTTCATCTCGCCGGCGTTGCGCTGCTGCTCGGTGTGCACCTCCACGGTGGCGCTGGTGATCCCGTCCATATAGCGCCCGAGCTTGGACAGTTTCTCCTCGATGTGGCTGCGTTGGCGCTCGGTGACCTTGCCGTTGCGGCTCTTGACGGTCAGTTCCATCGTGGTCCTCCATCCCTGTTGTGGGGCGCCGGGGCGCCCGCTGCGGTCAAACAGAACGGCAGAGCCCCCGGGCACGCCTGGTGCCGAGGGCTCTGCCGACTGTCACAGAGTTGTGCGATCCGAAGCGCCTTGGCGACCGTCTGCCATCGCGTGCTACTTCCTATCGCGCCGCTCTACCCCGTTGTAGCGCGGAGGAGGCCGGCCGCCCAGGGGCCCGGCCGACGTTCGTCTTGCCGCGCATTGTACTACGGGCCAGGGGAGCTTTCAAGAGCGAAAGGGTGCCAGTCTCTTAACCCGAGCAGAAAGGGCCCGACGCGATGCGTCGAGCCCGTTCAGTGCACAAGAAAGTCTACGGCGGCGCTCGCCTTCCGGCTCGCGGCAAGGGGGATGCTTTGGTGCTGGTCGAAATGTTCCCGCGCGCCGGCCCCGACGTGGCGCCCCACCGCCGTAGACTCTCCCCCCTTCGCGGTTCACAATACGCTACTACGATGAATAATTGATGAAAGCGCCGCCCCGGCTGGATAAGGGATCTGTGACCGCTGGGCGGGCCCTGGCGCATTGTGATGCGGCGGAGCCGCCGCGCTGAGAAGGTCGCCAGCTCACATCCCCGTAAGCTCGGCATAGAGCTTGCGGGCGCGGCCGTACGCGGCGTCCCAGGTCAGCTCGTGGTGCACGCGGCGCCGGCCCGCCTCGCCGAGGGCGCGGGCCAGGGCCCGGTCTGCCACCAGTCGCCCGATCGCCGCCGCCAGCTCGCCCACGGCCCCGAAGGGCACCAGCAGCCCATCGGCGCCGTGCCTGACCACGGCCGGCACCCCGCCGGCCAGGGCGCCCACCACGGGCACGCCGTAGCACCAGGCCTCCAGGTAGGCGATGCCGAAGCTGTCGGTGCGCGAGGGCTGCGCGTACACGTCGGCGGCCGCCAGGGCGTCGCGGCGGGTGGCGTCGCTCACGTAGCCGAGCACCCGCGTGCGCGCCCGCTCCTCGGGCGGCAGCCCCGCGTAGTGCTGCTCGAAGTGGCCGAGCAGCGGCCCGCACTGCACCCAGGTGGCCTCGACCCCCCGCGCCCAGAGCCGGCGCATGGCCTCGAGGACGTGGACGGTGCCCTTGTCGTAGGCCGCCGCGCCCAGGCTCAGCACGACCGGCCCGGCGATGCCGTGGGCCGCCCGGAACGCCGCCCCGTCGCCCCCGGCCACCTCGGCGGGGTCCACCCCCGCGCCCACCACGCGCAGCCGCTCGCGGGCCACGCCGCGCTCCGCCAGGAAGTCTCGCTCCAGGTCGGTCATGGTCGCCACCCCGGCGCAGCCCCGCAGCAGGGCGATCTGGTGGGGCATGCTGTAGTACTGGACGATCTGCCGCCTCCCCGGCTCGCCAAGGTGCACGAACGGCGTGCAGAGGTGGGGCACGCCCCGCCGCGCCGCCCAGCGCGCCGCCGGCACGATCGCGAAGTCGAGGGTGATGTTGGTTGTGTGCACCAGGGCCACGTCGGCCAGCTCCGGCGCCTCGAGGCGGCGCTCCAGCCCCCCGAGGCGCGGGGTCATGGTGGCCAGCCGCGCCAGCAGCGGGGCCGCGACCGGGCCCAGGCGCCCCAGCTCCACCATCAGGCGGCGGAGGATGGGGTAGAGGATGGGCGGCCCGGGCAGCCGCCGCACCGGGAGGCGCAGCACGCGCACCCCACCGTGCTCGGCCTCGGGCTCGGCCAGGCGCCGCCTGCGCCCGTCCCAGAAGTACTCCAGGTCGAGGGCGTCGCTGGTCAGCACCGTGACCCTGTGGCCCTCGCGGGCCAGCCGCTCGCCGATCTCGACGAAGTAGCGCGAGGCGCCGCTGGCACTGTTGTAGAGCTGGTTGAGGTGGAGGATGTGCACGCTCAGGGGGCCAGCTGCTCGGCCAGGTCCGCGGGCGCGGTGACGGGCAGCCGGCAGACGAAGCCCTCGCAGACGTAGGCCGTGGCCCGCCCCTCGAGCGCTGGCCGGTCGCGCAGCAGCGGTGTGAGGGCCGGCCCCGCGGCATCGCCGGGCGCCGCGCGCGCCACCACGAGGTGGGGCCTGTAGGGGTGCAGGGCGGCCTCGAGCAGGGCTGCCGTGTCCGGCGCGCCCGGCTCGCCCACGAGGGCCAGCTCGGCGACGCGGGCGCTCGCCAGGTCGGCGGCGCAGAGCATGCGCCCGAAGCCGGCGGGGAAGCGGGCCATCAGCGGGGCGGCGCCGGCCAGGATGGCCTCGGCCCGCTCGCGGTACAGCTCGCGCCCCGTCAGGGCCGCCAGGCGCAGCAGGGCCTCGGCGGCGACCGAGTTGCCCGAGGGCGTGGCGTTGTCGCCGATGTCGCGCGGGCGGACCACCAGGGCCTCCTGGTCGCGTGCGGTATCGTAGAGCCCGCCGGCCTCGTCGTCCCAGAACAGGTCGAGCATGGCGTCGGCCAGGCCGATCGCCTCGCCGAGCCACAGCGCGTCGCCGTCGGCGGCGTGGAGGGCCAGCAGACCGTCCACGAGCAGGGCGTAGTCCTCGAGGAAGGCGAGGGGGCCGGGGCGGCCGTCCTTCCACGAGCGCAGCAGGCGCCCGTCGGGCCGGCGCAGCTGGGCGAGCAGGAAGCGGGCGCAGCGGGCCGCCGCCACGGTGTAGGGCTCGCCCCCGTCGAGGGCCACCCCGGCCTGGGCCAGGGCCCGGATCGCCATCGCGTTCCAGGCGGCGATGACCTTCTCGTCGCGGAAGGGCCAGGGGCGCCGCGCGCGCGCCGCGTAGAGCCGCTCGCGCCCGCGGGCCGCCACCTGCTCCAGGCGCTCGGGCGACACGCCGGTGACGCGGGCGACCTCGGCGGGGTCGCGGGGCAGGTTGAGGATGCTCCTGCCCTCGAAATTGCCCACTCTGCTCACGTCGTAGAGCTGGCAGAAGAGGGCCGCGTCCTCGCCGAGGTGCTCGCGCACCTGCTCGGGCGTCCAGACGTAGAAGGCGCCCTCCTCGGCGTGGGGCGCGTCGGGCTCGGGGAGGCTGTCGGCGTCCTGGGTGCTGTAGAAGCCCCCGTCGGGGTGGGCCATCTCGCGCAGCATGTAGCCCAGGGTCTCGCGGGCGACGCGCTCGTAGAGCGGCGCGCCGGTCACCTGGAAGGCCTCGACGTAGAGGCGGGCCAGCAGCGCGTTGTCGTAGAGCATCTTCTCGAAGTGGGGCACGAGCCAGCGGCTGTCGGTGCTGTAGCGGTGGAAGCCGCCGCCGGCCTGGTCGTAGATGCCGCCCATGGCCATCTTGCGCAGGGTCAGCTCGAGCATCGGCAGGGCCCGGGCGTCGCCGCGCAGGTGGGCCCGCAGCAGCAGCTCGAGGGTCATCGGCTGGGGGAACTTGGGCGCCCCGCCGAAGCCGCCCTCTTTCGCGTCGAACTGGCCCGCCAGGGCGGCCAAGGCGCCGTCGAGCAGGTCGGCCAGGGGCGGGCCGGCCTCGCCCGCGCCCACAGAGGCGATGCGGCCGAGGTGCTCGACCAGGTCGCGGCCGGCCTCGACCAGCTCGTCGCGGCGCGTCCGGTAGGCCTCGGCGACCGAGCGCAGCACCTGCGTCCAGCTGGCGGTGCGGTAGCGGGCGGCCTTGTCGTCGGGGGGGAAGTAGGTGCCGCCGTAGAACGGCGTGCCGTCGGGCAGGCAGAAGACGTTGAGCGGCCAGCCGCCCTGGCCGACCATGGCCTGCACCGCGGCCATGTAGACCCCGTCGAGGTCGGGGCGCTCCTCGCGGTCAACCTTGACGTTGACGAACAGCTCGTTCTGGAGCGCGGCGGTCTCCTCGTCCTCGAAGCTCTCTATATTGAGAATCGAGCACCAGTGGCAGCTCCGATAACCGATGCTGATGAGGATAGGCTTATCCTCTAGCCGCGCTTTCTCGAGCGCCTCCTCGCCCCAGGGGAACCAGTCGACGGGATTATGGGCGTGATGCTGCAGATAAGGACTGGCCTCCCTGGCGAGGCGGTTCGTATACTTCGGGTTGCCGTGCTCGTCAAGGAGTTTCGGATTCATCTAGCGGTCTCCAGGTCCAACCTTTATGACGTTTTCGTACGCCGCTAATCAGGTTGAACATACGGACTTTGCTGAGCCCGTTCTTCTCGCAGAAGGCCGAGAGGTTCGTAATTGTAACGCGATGGCCCTCCGGGTTGACAAAGCCATAGTATGTCTTCTCGTCCTGCGGCTTCCGCCCGTCGCGGTGGGTCCAGCCTTTGTGACTGCAGATACGGCCTTTAAGCACAGCGGCCATATGGGTCGCATCCAGCCCGTGCTTTCGGCAGAACTCCTTCAGGTTTGTGATCGCAGCAACTTCATTGCCAGCAGGGTCGATGAAGCCCTCCCATGTCTTAATGTACTCGCGCTTGCGCGGGCTCCTCCTGTGGGTCCAGCCCTTGTGCTGCTTGAGCTTGTGGCCGGGATCGGCGAGGGCCATCATCGCCCTGGCGTTCAGGCTGTGCTTTCGGCAGAACTCGTGGAGGTTGTAGATAATGACTTCGTTGCCATTGGGGTCGATAAAGCCTTCCCAAGTCTGCGCGAAGACATCGCCCGGCCCACCGGCGGTCTTGTAGATGTTATAGCCGTACGCTCGTTCAGCACAGCGCGTGCCGTCGATCCAGCGCTGCTCGGTCTCGATCAGGTATTCGGGCGCGGCCAATTCTAACACAGTGACCGCAAACGCCTGAGGTCCGTACTTGTCCCAGGCGCGCTGGAGGAGGCTGCTATGATGTTTACCACGAGTAAGCGCCTGGTGATGCTGGAGCCACCGGCTTCGAATATCTACGCTGCTCCCCACATAGATCTTCTCCGTGGGCAGGCAGGTGATCTTATAGATGCCCGGGGCGTGCGGCAGGTCGGGCGAGCTCATGCGCGTACCCTTTAAAGGATAGAACACACGAGCTATTATGCTACACGGTTACGGACGTGTCAAGAGTAAGTCCGGCCCCTCAGTCGCCGGCGACGGGCCAGTGGACCCAGGCGACGAAGCGGCCGGCGAGGAAGGCGGCGCCGAGGTGCCCCTCGGCGAGGGCCTGGGCCACGCCGGGCACGCCGTAGGCGTTGCACACAAAGTCGGCGCAGATGCGCATGCCGAGCCCCGCGCCGCCGGTGGTGAAGCCGCCCTCGAACAGGCCGCCCGGCCCGCCGGGGAAGCGGGCCTCGACGGCGCGGCGCTGCTCGGGGGTGACCGCGTTGGCCACGACGAAGCGCAGGCTGGCGGGCCCCGGGCCGACGGGCCTGATCCACAGGTCCACCCGGCCGTCGGCGCTATGGCGGGTGGCGTTGTTGATCAGGTTGTAGAGCACGCGGTCGAGGGCGGCGAACTCGAGGCAGCGCTCGGCGATGTCGCCGGCGAACTCGCTGTGGACCACCACCCGGGCCTGGCCGCCGCCGAGGCGGTGCTCGCCCGCGGACCACTTCTCCTCCAGGAGGGCGACGCTGTGGAGCCTGTGGGCGCCGTCGCGGGCGGCGCCGGCGGGGTCGAGGTCGGCCACGCAGTTGCGCATGATCTTCAGCTGGTCGCGGGCGAGGAAGAACATGCGGTGCAGCTGGGCGGGGCCGACGAGGCCGTGGGCGGCGAGCTGCAGGTAGACGGCGAGGGCCTGGAGGGCGCCGCCCTTCAGGTCGTGGAGCACCTGGCGCAGGCGCGTGCCGCCCCCATCCTGGGGGGGCGCGAGGTCGCGCACGCGGCGCAGCAGCTTGTCCCACTCCAGCTCGGCGCAGCGGGCCGGCAGGGCGGCGATCGTCTCGGCGGGGGGGGGCCCCCCGTCGGGCCGCCCCGCCCGCCCCCCGCCCCCGGCCCCGGGAGGCCCCGCCCGCCGGTCCCGGGCGGCCCG
>DAOLDO010000080.1:0-13008 GCA_035327325.1 Chloroflexaceae bacterium
CATCAAGTCGAAGAAGTTCGCCCAGACCGACATTGAGGAGGTGATCATCGGGCATACTAACGAGCCCGAGTACCGCCGGCTCGAGAACAACGAGTTCATGGAGGCCCTCAAGGACCGCACCG
This sequence comes from Chloroflexaceae bacterium, assembly GCA_035327325.1. GTDB lineage: Bacteria > Chloroflexota > Chloroflexia > Chloroflexales > Chloroflexaceae > CAIWXH01. The sequence continues at coordinate 123 of DAOLDO010000080.1, forward strand.
TCCGCATTGACATCCCTTACGTCACCCGCCTGCGCGACGAGGAGCGCATCTACAACCGCGACTTCAACCGCAAGCGCGTGCGCGTGCATATCGCCCCCCACACCCTTGAGGTGGCCGCGATGTGGGCCGTGCTGACCCGCCTCGAGGACCCCAAGAAGCCCAACCTCACGCTGCTCCAGAAGCTCAAGCTGTACAACGGCAAGACCCTGCCGGGCTTCACCGAGGACAACATCAAGGAGCTGCGCAAGGAGGCCGTGCGCGAGGGCATGGAGGGCATCAGCCCGCGCTACATCCAGGACAAGATCTCCAACGCCCTGGTCACCAACCAGGAGGAGGGGTACATCAACCCCTTCATGGTGATCAACGAGCTGGAGAGCGGCCTGAAGAACCACGCCCTGATCAGCTCGGAGGACGACCGCAAGCGCTACCGCGACCTGCTGGCCACGGTGCGCGAGGAGTACACCGAGATCGTGAAGAACGAGGTGCAGCGGGCGATTAGCGCCGACGAGGAGGCGATCAAGCGGCTCTGCGGCAACTACATTGACAACATCAAGGCCTACACCCAGCGCGAGAAGGTGCGCAACCGCTACACGGGCCAGTACGAGGAGCCCGACGAGCGGCTGATGCGCAGCATCGAGGAGAAGATCGATATCCCCGAGTCGCGCAAGGACGACTTCCGCCGCGAGATTATGAACTACATCGGCGCCCTGGCGATCGAGGGCAAGACCTTCGACTACCGCACCAACGAGCGGCTGCACAAGGCGCTGGAGCTCAAGCTGTTCGAGGACCAGAAGGACAGCATCAAGCTCACCTCGCTGGTCTCCCGCGTGATCGACAAGGACACCCAGGAGAAGATCGACGTGGTCAAGGCGCGCCTGATCCGCGACTTCGGCTACAACGAGCAGTCGGCCACGGACGTGCTCAACTACGTGGCTTCGATCTTCGCCCGCGGCGACACGCGAGGGAACTACTAAGTTAAGGATGAGGGCTGAGGGATGAAGGCTGAAGATCGGGCCCGCGCAGGGTTCGCCCTTGGCCGATCATCCTTCATCCTTCAATACCGCCTATGTCCATGAAACGTGTCGACCGCGACCTCGGGCGCTTCCGCCAGATCGTGCGCGGCAAGATCAAGAAGGATCTGCGCAAGTACATGTCCCACGGGGAGATGATCGGGCGCCAGGGGAAGCGCTTCGTCTCGATCCCCGTGCCGCAGATTGACATCCCCCAGTTTCGCTACGGCGCGAAGCAGGGCGGCGGCGTCGGCCAGGGCAACGGCGACGTGGGCGACCCGATCGGCCAGGGCGACGGGCAGCAGGGCCAGGGCCAGGCCGGGGCCGAGCCCGGCAAGCACACCCTCGAGGTGGACGTCTCCCTCGACGAGCTGGCGGCCATCCTCGGCGAGGAGCTGCAGCTCCCCAACATCCAGCCCAAGGGCAAGAAGAACATCGTCAGCGAGAAGGACAAGTACAGCGGTATTCGCCGCACCGGCCCCAACTCGCTGCGCCACTTCAAGCGCACCTACCGCGAGGCCCTCAGGCGCCAGATCTCGGCCGGCGACTACGACCGGGACGACCCGATCGTCGTGCCAATCCGCGACGACATGCGCTACCGCTCCTGGAAGGAGACCATGCTCCCGGAGAGCAACGCGGTCATCCTCTACATGATGGACGTGTCGGGCTCGATGGGCACCGAGCAGAAGGAGCTGGTGCGGATCACGGCCTTCTGGATCGAGACCTGGCTGCGCTCGCAGTACAAGGAGATCGATATCCGCTACATCGTGCACGACGCGGTGGCCAAGGAGGTTGATCAAGAGACCTTCTACCATATCCGCGAGGGCGGCGGCACGAAGATCTCATCGGCCTACAAGCTCTGCAACCGGCTGATAGATGAGCGCTACCCGGCCACCGAGTGGAACATCTACCCGTTCCACTTCTCGGACGGCGACAACTGGGGCGGCGGCGACACCCGCGAGTGCATCGAGCTGCTCAAGAAGGAGTTGCTGCCCAAAGTCAACCTGTTCTGCTACGGGCAGGTTCGCTCGCTCTACGGCTCGGGGCGCTTCGCCCACGACCTGGAGGAGTACCTGGGCGGCGATGAGCGGATCGTGATCTCGGAGATCGCCGAGCGCGACGACGTCTACGATACGATCAAGGACTTCCTGGGTAAAGGGAAATAATGCGCAGGTAGAGACGCCCCGAGGGGGTTATCTCTGCCTGCGCCCTGTGTGTATGAAGAGCACCCGCCTGCCCCAGCACCTCGACACGGCCCGCGAGGAGATCGAGCAGATCGCCCGCGAGTACGGGCTCGATTTCTTCCCGATCATCTACGAGGTTCTCGACTACCGAACCCTCTACGAGACGGCCGCCTTCGGCGGCTTCCCCACGCGCTACCCCCACTGGCGCTTCGGCATGGAGTTCGACCAGCTGCTCAAGGGCCACGTCTGGGCCGGCTCGACCATCTACGAGATGGTGATCAACACCAACCCCTCGTACGCCTACCTGCTGGAGGGCAACGAGGACGTGACCCAGAAGATGGTCATGGCCCACGTGACGGGCCATGTTGACTTCTTCAAGCACAACATGTGGTTCGCCCACACCAACCGCAAGATGCTCGACGCGATGGCCAATCACGCCACGCGCATCCAGCGCATCGTGGACCGGGTGGGCTACGATCTGGTCGAGGACTTCATTGACACCTGCCTCTCGCTCGAGAACCTGATTGACTACCACTCGCCCTATATCCGCCGACCGGAGGCCCAGAGCTACAGGCCGGTGGTCGGCGAGGAGGCGCCTATCGAGGTCGAGGGCCTGGTGGTCGAGCGCGACTACATGCGCGACTATATCAACCCGCCCGAGTACCTGGAGGAGCAGCGGCGCAAGCTCGAGGCCGAGCGCGCCAAGCAGCGGCGCTTCCCCGAGAACCCCCAGAAGGACATCCTGCTCTTCTTGATGAACTACGCCCCCCTCGAGCGCTGGCAGCATACTGTGCTCGAGATCGTGCGCGACGAGGCATACTACTTCGCCCCCCAGGGGATGACCAAGATATTGAACGAAGGATGGGCCTGCCTCACTGGCAAACAGCGCATATGGACGCATAGAGGCTTTTTGACAATAAGTGAGGTGGCAACCAAAAGGCTTGACACTTTCGTCAGCGATGGTGAGCAGCGACAGCAGGTGTACGACTGGGCCTGCTTCAAGGACTACCAGACCGTTTCCGTGCGTACCCGGCGCGGCTACACCCTCGAGGGCTCGGTCAACCACCGTGTGATGCTGCCCGATGGGTCCTGGCGCCGCCTCGACGAGCTGGAGGTCGGCGCTACGGTGAAGCTCAGCGGCGGGCAGCGGCTCTGGGCGCAGGAGTATGTCCAGCTCAACTGGCGACCGCAGCCCGCGCTGTCACTTGCCGCTATTGCGGCAGAGGCCGAGGTTTCCGTCGAGCATGTGCGCCGCTTCCGCCAGGGGCAGCACACACTGTTCGATGAAGCCCTGGCGCCTCTTGTCACGGCGCACCCCGTTCAGGCCACCGGCTACACATCGCGCCGTGGTCGGCGCAAGGCCATCAAGGTACCTGAGGTGGTTGACGAGCGCCTGGGCGCCTTCCTCGGCTACCTCTGCGGCGACGGCCATATCAGCGAGGTGAAGCGCACGATCGGCCTCACCACCGGCGACGAGGAGCAGGCGCAGGCCTTCGCCAACCTGGTCAGCTCGCTCTTCGGCGTCGAGGCCCACTGGCGCAAGGACGGCAACCGCTGGCGCATCAGCTTCTCCTCGCTCGACGTGCAGGACTTCCTCAAGCACCTCGGCCTGAAGACCGGGGTCGCCGCCCGCGAGAAGGTCGTGCCGGATGTCGTCCTGCGCTCGCCGGAGCCGGTCGTCGCCAGCTTCCTGCGCGCGCTCTACGACTGCGACGGCTACGCGGGCAAGGCCGGCGTCATCCTCTCGTCCAGCAGCGAGCGCATGGGCGAGCTCGTGCAGCTCCTCCTGCTCAACTTCGGCATCCTGGCCCATCGCCGGCTCAACAGAGACGGCACCTGGCACATCCACACCATGGGCCGATCCAGTGTGGACTTCTACCTGCACATCGGCTTCGGCCTGGAGCGTAAGCAGGCAGCCCTGGCGAGCTATATTGAGGACCGGCGCTGGTTCAAGCGCGAGGACTGGGGCGACGAGATCGTTGCGATCGAGCACGGCCGCGGCGACGTCTACGATATCTCTGTGGCGGAGACCCACCGCTACGCCGCCCAGGGCTTCATCAACCACAACAGCTACTGGCACTCGACGATCATGACCCAGCGGGCGGCCTCGGCCGCCGAGATCATCTCCTTCGCCGACCTCCACTCCGGCGTGGTCGCCACGGGCGGCGGCCGCCTCAACCCCTACAAGCTTGGCCTCGAGCTGCTGCGCGACGTCGAGGAGCGCTGGGACAAGGGCAAGTTCGGCAAAGAGTACGACGAGTGCGAGGACATGCGCGAGAAGAAGCTCTGGGACCGCGGCCTCGGCCTCGGTCGCCAGAAGATCTTCGAGGTGCGCAAGCTCTACAACGACGTCACCTTCATTGACGAGTTCCTCACCCCCGAGTTCGTCATCGAGAACAAGCTCTTCACCTTCCGCTATAACCGCGACACCGACCTCTACGAGATCGCCTCACGGGAGTTCAAGGAAATCAAGGAGAAGCTGCTCTTCCGCCTGACCAACTTCGGCCAGCCCTTCATCTATGTGGAAGATGGCAACTACAACAACCGCGGCGAGCTGTACCTGCGCCACCGCCACGAGGGCGTAGACCTCAAGATGGACTACGCCCGCGACACGATGCGCAATCTCCACAAGATCTGGACCCGGCCCGTGCACCTTGAGACGGTGATCGACGAGAAGAAGCGCCTGCTGGCCTTCGACGGCAGCGACTTCACCGAGCGCCGGATCGACTGAGTGTGAAGCTAGCACGCAAGATGCAGCATTGCCGAGCAATGGCAATGCTGCATTTGTATGTTGCATGATGACGCCACCGACGATCGCTGAGCTCCTCCGGACCGCAGCGGGCCGGCTGAGCGCGACCAGCTCCACCCCAAGGCTAGACGCGGAGCTGCTGCTCGCCCATGTCCTTGGGTGGTCCCGGGCGCGTCTCCTGGCTGAGCGGGACCACCGCCCGCCGCCGGGCCTGGCGGTAGCGTTCGACGCCTCAGTTGAGCGCCGCGCCCGTGGCGTCCCGGTCGCCTACCTGGTCGGCCACAAGGAGTTCTACGGCCTCGACTTCTTCGTCAGCCCCGCCACCCTTGTCCCCCGCCCCGAGACCGAGCTGCTGGTCGAGCTGGCCCTCGCGGCGGCCCGACGGCGGTCGCGTGGCGCCGAGCCGCTGCTCATCGCCGACGTGGGCACGGGCACGGGCGCCATCGCCGTCGCTCTGGCCAGCTACTGTCCCGGGGCTCTGGTCTACGCGGTGGACCTCTCGGCCGAGGCCCTCGCGGTTGCCCGGCGCAATGTGGAGCGCCACGGGCTGGCGGGGCGGGTGCGGCTGCTCCACGGCGACCTGCTCGCGCCCATGCCTGGGCCTGTCGATCTGATCGTCAGCAACCCGCCTTACACCATTCTGGATGAGGTCGAGCCGGATGTACGCGCCTACGAGCCGCACATCGCCCTCGAGGGCGGGCCGGACGGCGCCGCTATCTACAGGCGTCTGCTTGCCGCGGCCCCGGCCTATCTGCGCCAGGGCGGAGCCGTGCTTCTCGAAATTGGAGCCTGGCAGGGCGAGCTCGTGAGTGAGCTGCTGCGCGAAGCTTTTCCCGCGGCGGCTGTCGCCATGCATCAGGATCTCGCGGGGCTGGATCGCGTGGTCGTCGCAGACCTGCCCCCGGCAGCAGCGGAGCAGCTCTAGCCTCAACCCCCTTTGGACAAGGCTTCAGAAGGGCTCGCTGCACTTGACGGCCGCCGCAGCCCTTACCCCCGCCTCGCCTTGCACGCTGCGAGGATGCCTAGGCGCTGCGCGCCAGCCTCGCATAATGCAGAAGGCATCTCCGAAGGCCACGGCATTCGGCTCTCCCTCTCCCTCAGGCCGCGTGGCCGCGGGCTGAGGTCTGAGGACAAGCGGGGCTCGCGAAGGGCCGAGCAGCCCCAAAATCTTGGCGGTTTTGCGGCTTTGCGCGAGTTTAACCGAAAAGTATCGGCCCTACCCTTTACCTAAAAGGCAGGCCGTCGCAACCGGCGGAGCAGCTCAGTTTCGGAGTGCCCTCCCGTCTCACTGCCCGAGTCCATCCAGTGGTGCGTTGCTGTTCCACGTGAAACACCAATACACCTATTCGCTTGCGGCAAGGGCGAGCAGCAGCAGGGCCTGAAGGCCACGGCCGAGATTGGCCGGCTGGATGTACTCATCCTGTCGGTGAGCATTGCCCCCGTCAGTCAACCCGACGCAGACCGCAGGGACACCCTGGCTCAGAGGAATATTAGCGTCCGTGCTGCTCTGCTGGTAACTGATCGAAGCGCCGACCGAGTGGTAGGCCGCGACGGCCGCCTGGACCAGAGGGTGGTCGCGGGCGATTGACCCCGACGGGCGATTGCCGACGGTGTCCACCTTAAACAGCACCTCGTGGCTCTCGGCAGCCCCCACAGCCACCAGCCTGTCCACCTGGGCGATCAGATCATCGAGCGCGCTGGTGCTCACAGAGCGCATATCGAGCAGCAGGCTCGCCTGCTCGGCGATCGTATTCACCGAGGTACCGCCCTTGATCACGCCGATGTTAAAGGTCGTGCGCGGCGAGCGTGGAACCGCTAGCTCGGCGATCCGCGCGGCGAGGCGCACAAGGGCGTGGATGGCGCTCGGCGTGCCAAAATTCCCCCAGGAGTGTCCGCCGGGACCCGTCGCCTCAATCTTGTACCGACGGACCCCGATCGCCTGGTGGTGCAACGTGCCGAAGTCACAACCCTCGACCACAATCACGCGTCCGATCAAGGCACGTAGCCGGTCAACGGCAGCCCGGATCCCGCGCAGGTCGCCCAGCCCCTCCTCGCCCACATTGCCGACAAACCAGATATCGCCCGGGTTCGGCAGATCGTGCCGCTGCATCACCTGGGCCAGATGGATGAGGCCGGCCACCCCTGTGCTGTTATCGCCGAGGCCGGGGCCGTACACCCGGTCGCCCTCATAGCGCAGGCGCAGGTCGGTGTCGCGCGGGAAGACCGTGTCGAGATGGGCCGCGATCAGCAGGCCGGGAGGGCCGGAGCGACCAGGGCGGCGCCCGTACACATTGCCCAGGTCGTCCACCTCCACATCGTTCAGCCCGAGAGCCCGCAGCCGGTCGAGCACAAACGCCGAACGCTCGCCCTCGTCGAAGGTCGGCGCCGGCACCTGCTGGATCGCGATCGCCGTCTCGAGGACAGGCCGAAAGTCCGCCAGCTCGGCAAGGGCCCGTCGTACAGCCTGATTGTCGCGCCAGCGCTGGATGTCCATAGGCTCGCTCTCGGCATCTTGGGGCTTCCAGAGACAGCTCTGGTGATTGGAGCAATCGCTCGCGGGGCATTTGACAGAGCGACACGCGGCGGATCTAACCGCCGGTCGCACCGACTGCAGCCCGGACGCCACAGCTCTGTGCCCAGACGTATGCCGAATTATGGCGCATGCCCGCCGCCGTGTCAATTTGCCAGCCACCTGCGAATTATGGCATACTGGCGCCCAGGAGTCTTCACCACTGTAGGAGCGCACCATGTCATTGCTGCCAACCACCACTATCGCCAACATCGCCGGCCACGTTGGCCAGACGGTGACGCTGGCAGGCTGGGTGTACCACAAGACCGAGAAGGGCAAGCTCGTCTTCCTGCTGCTGCGCGACGGCAGCGGCACCATCCAGTGCGTGGTCTTCAAGAAGAACGTCAGCGACGAGACCTTCGCCGCCGCGCAGCAGCTCAGCCAGGAGGCATCCTGCCGCGTGACCGGAGCCGTGCGCGCTGATGATCGCGCCCCCAGCGGCTACGAGCTCGACGTCCAGCAGATCGAGCTGGTCGGCCCCAGCCACGAGTACCCCATCACGCCAAAGGAGCACGGGACCGAGTTCCTCATGGAGCACCGCCACCTCTGGCTGCGCTCCTCTCGCCAGCACGCCCTCCTGCGCGTGCGCGCCGAGGTGATCGCCGCCGCCCAGGAGTGGCTCAACAGCCAGGGCTTCGTCCGCTTCGACTCGCCCATCCTGACCGCCACGGCCGCCGAGGGCACCAGCAACCTCTTCGCCACAGAGTACTTCGACCTCGGCAACGCCTATCTCGCACAGACCGGCCAGCTCTATGTCGAGGCCGGCATGATGAGTTTTGGCAAGGTCTACTGCTTCGGCCCGAGTTTCCGCGCCGAGAAGAGCAAGACCCGCCGCCACCTCACCGAGTTCTGGATGATCGAGCCGGAGGTCGCCTTCGCCACTCACGAGGACAACCTGGCGCTTCAGGAGCAGTTCGTCAGCGCCATCGTGCAGCGCGTGCTCGAGCGCAGGGCCGCCGACCTCAAAACCCTCGAGCGCGACACCGCCGCGCTCGAGCGCTGCCGCCCCCCCTTCCCCCGCATCAGCTACGACGACGCCCTGAAGCTGATCGAGACCCACCAGGGCGAGGTCGAGGGCGCGTCGCCCCTCCCCTGGGGCGAGGACTTCGGCGCGCCCCACGAGCAGCTGATCGCTTCACACTTCGACCGCCCCGTCTTCGTCGAGCGCTACCCCGCCGCTATCAAGGCGTTCTATATGGAGCCAGACCCACGGCGCCCCGAGGTCGCCCTCTGTGCCGACCTGCTCGCGCCCGAGGGCTACGGCGAGATCATCGGCGGATCCCAGCGCATCCACGACCCCGAGCTGCTCGAGCACCGCATCCTCGAGCACGGGCTCGCCGTCGAGGACTACCGCTGGTACCTCGACCTGCGCCGCTACGGGACCGTCCCCCACAGCGGCTTCGGCATGGGCATCGAGCGCGCCGTGGCCTGGATCACCGGCACCCGCCATATCCGCGAGACCATCCCCTTCCCGCGCATGCTCTACAGGATCTACCCTTAATCGGTCGCCTGAGCGGCTCATCGCCATTGCCGACCGAGCGAGGTGTGAGGGGTGACCCGCGCGGCGAGCACAGCTTGCTCACCCCTCACAGCTCAGGAATGGCACCGCCGACGGACGGCCAGGAGGAGGTGGTATCGGCGGTGGCGCCCTGCGGCAAGCGTCAGCGGTACAGCGGAGGACCAGGGGCGAGCCGCTGCAGCTCCGTTCCCTGGTCCTCTGCTGTTCGTCAGGCTGGCGGCGATATTAGCGCACCAGAGTGCGGCGCACGGTGTCGGCGGCCCCGCGGGCCATCCCGATGTACCCCCTGTAGACCGAGGCCCGCCCGAAGATCAGGGGCGTGGCGATCGCCACCAGCACCAGGGCCGGGATCCATAGGAGCGGGCCGAGGAACTGGGCCAGCCACGCGCAGATCAGCCCGCCGCCTACCAGCACGTTCAGCAGCGCCGTGCTACCCCGCTCGCCGTACGTGTTGCCGATCAGCTCGCGCACGTTCGCGACCAGCAGGAGCACGCCGGCGTAGGCGCCGAAATGCATCACCAGGCTCGTGTTCAAGAAGCGCATCACGAAGAAGACCGCCACCAGCACCGCGATCACGCCGGCGATGTACAGGTAGATCGGCTTGATCTGCCACCCGCCGACCCTCGTGTAGCCCCCGCCGTTATTGCCACTGCCGTTATACATCGGCCTTGTCCTTTCCTGGGCCGGCCGCCAGCGAGGCGCCGGGCACATAAGCAGTCTGGGGCTATGACGTCGCCGCCGGGGTCCGTGTTGCACCCCGGCCCAGCTTCCCCAGAGCGCCGGCCGCCCGGACCTACTCGTCAAAGACCCCCTTCACCCGGAACATCCCCTCGCGCTGATCGGGCGCGTTCGCCATCGCCTGCTCGCGGCCCAGGCCCCCGGTCACCTCGTCGGGCCTGAGCACCGTGGCGAGGCCCGTAACCTGGGCCGTCGGCGCGACGCCCGTCACGTCGGCCTCCTGGAGGAGCTCGATATACTCCAGGATGTGCGAGAGCTGGCTGCGCATCAGCTCAAGCTCCTCTGCCGTGAGACTCAGCCGGGCGAGCCGGGCGACGTGCGCTACCTCTGCGCTGGTGAGTGCCATTGTCTTCCTTATGAGCCTTGGGTTGAGATCCCGGAGGAACTGCGCCTACGCGGCCGGCGCCGCGGCCCGTCACTGAGGCCGGGGCTAGTGCAGGATGAGGCAGGATGGTTGGCGCACACAGGCTGCCGCGGCCTTCACCCCTCAGCCCCCATCATTGCACCAGGTGGCGTATGTGCTACACGCCAGTATAACAGATCGTCACGGGGTGGATTTGAGCTGCCGGACCGTGGTTAGAAGGCGAAGCGGAACGCCCGGCGCCGCGAGACGGCCCGCCCACCGAAACTCGCCTGGGCTGCTAGACAGGCTCCAGGAAGAGCAGCGGGCACAGCGAAGCAACGCGGACCACCTTGACTGCGCGACAAGCCTCGTCAATGCGCGCGCCGCCGGGCCCGCCTGTCAGCGGAAGGATCCATAAGAAGATCGGGCCCACATTGCAGAGGAGCAGCGCAAGAACGTATGAGGGCGCTGAGACCCCGAGCCAGAGGGGCAGAAACGCGCTCAGGGCGGCGCAGCCCAGCAGGACTCTAAATAGCAGCAGGGCGCGCGCCTCGCCCATAGCGATTGCCGTGGTCATGATCCCCGCCAGAGCGTCACCGACGCGATCGCCAATAGTGTACAGCACCTCCTGGGCGAGCGAGTAGAGGAAGATCGAGACGCATACGCTCCAGATGATCGGGCTCGCCCCATCGCCCGCCAGGGCGCCGAAAAGAATGATCGAACTATTCAGGAAGGCCATGGTCATGTTTCCGGCCAGCACGGTCCTCTTCAGCCAGAACGAGTAAAGCAAGGTCAGGATCAGGTTCAGCGAGGCGATCAGCCGCAGCGGCTCCGCGAGCCAGGTCGCGATGACGACGACAACTCCACTTAGTGCCAGCGCGATAAAGCGCGCCTCGCTGACCGTCACGCGCCCTGAGGGCAGGGGCCTGTGGGGCTTCACCAGGCGATCAAGCTCCCTATCCGCATAGTCATTAACCACAAAGCCAAACGATACGAGCAGGGCGACCGTTAACGCAGCCAGGAAGATCTCGCCGCGCAGATTGTGAGTAGTGGTCCCGCTCAGGTAGACGCCCACAAGACAGTAGAGCGAAGCCTGGAATGCGATCTGTGGGCGCAAGAATGCCGCCAATGACCAGAAGCGCGTGAAGGGACTTGAGCGGCTCATGCTTAGCTCTATGCTTTTCACCTCGTGGCAGGGCTGCACACGACATCATTGAGGGCAGTACAACGCGGCACGCCCCTCGCCTTCGCCAGGATCTACCACCCAATCCTTCTTAGACAAAGCAGCAGTCTGCTAGGCTCGTTAGCTCTGCTTGCTCTGGCGCCAGACAAACATAATGCGCTGCAGGGCGGAGATGTGCGTGAGCACTGCCAGCAGCAGCAGGCACGGCATTAGCCACCCCGTGAGCAGCCCGGCGGCAAGCAAGATAACCCGCCCGGGCCGGTCAAGCAGCCCTCCTCGGCCATCGTACCCCAGCGCCTCCGCGCGCGCGCGCGTGTAGCTTGTTAGCAGCGACCCGTGCGACCCGACGAACAGCAGCGTCACGTAGAGCGGATCGACGGGGGCGCCGTAGAGATGATTGATCAGCAGCCCAAGAAACACCAGCAGCTCGGAGTAGCGGTCCACGGTCGAGTCCAGGAATGCCCCAAAGGGCCGGGCCGTACCTTTGCTGCGCGCCAGGGCGCCGTCCAGAAGATCGAATGAGCTGGCGATCAGGAAGAGGATGCCGGCGCCGAGCAGCGCCCCCTCGACGAGCAGCCAGACCACGCCGAGGGTCAACAGCAGACACATCAAGGTAAGGGCGTCGGCGGTGATCTGGGTGTTGCCCAGCGTATTGCCGACAACCTTTTCACTAAGGTGGCGTACCTTCTCTTCGAATTCTCTCGATAACATAAGCACACCCTTAGTTCCAGCTCTTGTCTACGACACTGGAGGCAGAGCTACGGCCACCGATCCTGATTTGAGCGCCCAGTCGGCTGCATTTCTCGGCTCACAACATCTGGGAAGCTGAACCAGAGCACAGCCAGGATGGCCGTGATCCCTGTCTCAAGCCCTGCACCCCCTTGTTGTCACCCACATCCGAACAGCGTGTAGCCCCGCGGGCCGGGCCAGGTCTCTTGCCAGCCGAGCATCGCGTGGATCGCGAATGCCCTCCACGCGATGATCACGCCGAGCACACAGCCGCTGAAGTCAATATTCTCGCCCAGCACGGCCGCGACATAGAGCCTGTAGTCGCCGACCGGCGCTCCGGCGGCCAGCGAGGTGCCGAACGCATAAACAAGGCTGATGAGGGCATGTTCGTGCGTTCTCATGGCTTTTACTCGCTGGTCAGCGTTCCAGAAGGTAGCGCCAGCGCCGGGCGGCTTCCTGCTGGCTGATCGGCGCATCGGGCCCCGTATGCTCGATCCAGATCGACGCCAGCGCCGCGCCGTAGCACCCGGCCCCGTAGAGGTCGGCAGGGTCCTTCAGGTAGGCGTGGACGAAGCCGGCCATGTAGGTGTCGCCGGCCCCCGTCGGATCGTGCGCCTCGGTTGGATACGCCGGGATAAACCACTGGCGCTCGCCGCTGTCAACGACCGAGCCAGCCTCGGCGAGGGTGACGATCGCGATCCTGCAGCCCAGCTCGCGCAGCGCCCGCGCGGCGCCGGCAGGGTCGTTGCGCGGGGCGATCCCCGTCAGCACAGCGGCCTCGAGCTCATTGGCCTTGACCACCTCGCAGCGCCTGGCCACGCGCTCGAACCCCTCGGGGGCGAAATGCTCGACCCGCCCGCCC
>DAOLDO010000081.1:0-12958 GCA_035327325.1 Chloroflexaceae bacterium
CGGGGATGGGGTTGCCGCCGCCGACCTTGAAGCCGGGGCCGCCGTCCTTCAGGCCGTGCGTATCAACCGCCCACTGGCCGACGTGGTACCAGATGTCTGGGCCGGGGTCGTTCTCGCGCGTGGCGCTCGACTGGCGGTGGGCGAGCACGTGGGTCAGGCCCATGGTGCGCATCAGGTGGCCGATCAGGAAGCGCCCGGCCTCGATCTGCTCCCTGGTGACCTTGTGGCAGCCGAAGCGGTCGGCCGCCCAGCACTTGCCGCGGGTGCTGGGGAAGTTGCCGGCGAACTCGACGGCCACGCTGCCCGTGTTGAAGCCGTTCGAGGCCATGAGCAGGGCCGACTCGGGGTGGAGCTGGAGGATCTTGCCGTCGGGAAGGATAGCGAAGTGCGACTTGACCTTGTCGTACTTCGTCGGGTCGCTGCCGCGGCTGAAGGCCATCTGGTGCAGCACCAGGGCGTAGACCTTCTTCATGTCGCGGGGCTTGCCGACGCGGTAGCTCTTTGGCGAGTGGGCGGTGCGGTCAATGATGCGCCCGGCGCCGGCGAGCGCGCCCACCGCGCCGCGCACCGTGTCCCAGAGGCCGCCGACGAACTGCTCCTCGCCGCCGTCGCCCGCGGGCTCGGCGCCGTCGGGGGGCGGGCCGCCGTTGCCGTTCGCGGCGGGTGCGCCGTTGCCGTTCGCGGCGGTGGGCTCGTCGCCGGAGGCCGTACTGCCGCCGGCGGCCCTGGCGAGGGCGGCCTCGGTGGGCGGGCCGACGATGCCATCCTCGGGCAGGCCCTCGCGGCGCTGGAAGGCGCGCACGGCGCTGCGCACGGCGGGCGACATGATGCCGTCTATGGGCAGGCGCAGGCCGAGGAGGTTGTTGAGCGTGCTCTGGACCCAGCGGGTGTGCTCGCTGCCCTGCTCGACAGGCATGTCGAAGGGCAGAGGCCCGTCGTACAGGCGCCCGATCAGCGCGCGGCCGCGCCGGCAGCGGGCGCAGTCGCAGCCGGCGAGGTGGCCGCCGGCACGGCGGCAGCGGGCGCAGCCGCCCCTGCTGCCGTGGGGGCGGCCCCTGGCGCCGCCCGGGGGGCGGACCTTGCCGCCCTTCGAGCCGCCTCTGGGGCGCGGCTGGCCGCCGCCCAGCATGAGGCGGGCCAGGTCGCCTCTGGGCGCGCCCGGCTTGCGGGGGCCGCCCCTGGGGCGCGGCTGGCCGCCGCCCAGCATGAGGCGGGCCAGGTCGTCTCTGGGCGCGCCCGGCTTGCGGGGGCCGCCCCTGGGGCGCGGCTGACCGCCCTGGGGGCGCCTCTGGCCGCCCCTGGGAGGCAGTATGCGGCGTCCCCCCCGGCGGCTCCACAGCTCGCCCTCGGGGGCCAGGGCGGCGAGCAGCTCCTCGCCGTAGTGCTCGCCGTTGCCATTCCAGTGCTCGCTCATGGTCTCCTCCCTTCGCGGCCGGCGCGGCGCCGGCCAAGGGCCACGGCCGCGCGCAGCAGCAGCACCGCGCGGTCGATCTGGCTTGGTGTGTGGGCCGCCGTCACGATCAGGCTGAGCCGGGGGCCGCCGCCGTGGCCGCGCCGCAGCACCGCCCGTACTCCTAGCCGCCCCAGGGCCACGGCCAGGGCCCGCGGCTCGACGCCGGGCTTCGGCGCCAGGGTCTGCACGGGGAAGGCGCCGCCCTCCAGCTCCAGCCCCGCCCGGGCCGCGCGCCGCCTGAGCCGCCGCACCAGGCGCCACAGGCGCGCCCTGAGGGCCTCGCCCTCGGCGGCGTTGCGCTCGAGGGCCAGCCAGGCCGCCGCGATCGCGGCCTGCGACGGCGGGCTGGAGTGGACGCGGGTCTCGCTGCGCTCGACGAACATGCGCACCTCCGCGGCGGCGCCGCTCAGGGCGGCGAGCGGGGACCCGAAGCCCTTGGCCAGGGAGCTGGCCAGGAGCAGCCCGGGGCCCGCCAGGCCGAGGTGAGCCGCGCTGCCGCCGCCGCCCGCGCCGTAGGGCGCGCCCGGCCCGGGCGCGGCGCCGAGGACGCCGAGGGCCTGGGTGTCGTCCGCCAGCAGTCGCCCATCGCGGGCCCGCGCCGCCTCCAGGTAGGCCCCCAGGGGCGCCGACCGCCCGCAGCTCGGGCAGAAGCCGTCGGCGATCACCAGGGGCGCCCGCGGCTCGCCCGCCAGCATCCGGCGGAGGGCCGCCGCGTCGTGGTGCGGGAAGGGCCGCACGGCCACCCCGCGGGCGGCGGCGCGCTCGGCGCCCCAGCGGGCCACGGGGTAGGCCCCGTCGTCCAGATAGATTGTCGTGGTGCTGCCGTCGAGCATCCCGCCCAGGTCCCAGAACAGGTGCAGGGTGGAGGTGGCGAGGACGGCGGCCTCGCGGCCCTGGAGGCGGGCCAGGCGGGCCGCCGTCGCCGCCGCGCCGGGCGGCTCGCCGAGGGCGGCGGGGCGGCCCGTGGTCAGGCCGGCCCACGGGCGCAGCGCGTCCCGAGGGTGGGCCATGCCCAGGTAGAGCGACGACGTGAAGTCGAGCACGGCGGCCCGCCATCCTTTCGCAAAGGCCGGGCGGCCTGGCCCGGCGGCGGTCGTCAGCGGCTGGGCAGGCGGCGGCGCGACGCGGCGGCCGAGGCCGGGGCGGGCAGGCTGCCGCGCCGCTGCTCGGCCAGCTGGCGGGTCAGGTGCACCGAGGGCTGCAGGTAGCGCTCGCTCGCCTGGCGCGTGTCCGTGATCTCGGCCGAGAGGTTCACCCCGGTGACGGCGCGGTAGGCGTGGATGTAGCCCTGGATCTCGGGGCGCCAGAAGCGCGCCCAGTTGGCCGCCTGGAGCGGGTCGTTCACCGTGCTCCACGCGCCGTAGCGGGCCCCGAGCAGGATCTGCTCGCCGAAGATCGCCAGGTTGTGGAAGTGCAGCACCGAGGTGCTGGTCCAGCCCTGGAGCTGCTTCATCGCATCCACGCGGTCCATCCAGCGCTCGGGGTAGGCAACCATGGTTCTGGTGGGCAGGAACTGGGCGAACTCGTTGCGGGCCAGCAGCCACTGCTGGAGCAGCATCTCCTGGCGCGCCGTGGCCGGCAGGTCGCCGTACTGGTTGTGGGCGCCCTGGGTGAGCAGCAGGTGCACCTCCTTGAGCGCGTTGAGCACCGGGAAGCCGTCGGCGATCACCGTGGTGTCGTCGTCCTGCGGGAAGAAGAGCGTGCACTGGTAGAGCAGGTTGTGGAAGGCTTCCAGGAACTTTGGGCGGCTGTCGGCCGAGCGGATCTGCGGCACGCTCTTGCCGTAGAGCGTGATGCCGTAGTGGTGGTCGTACTCGTAGACCCGGCGCACCACGGTGAGGCGGTGCTGCTCGTCCTGGATGTAGCCCCAGAGCAGGTTGTTGAGCGGGCGCAGCGGGTCGGTTTCGAAGCCGGCCAGGGGGTCGCGCTCGTCGGGGCCGCGGATATTCTGGAAGCGCCGGCTGATCGTATTCATGCTCTGGACGAGCATGCCTTCCTCGTGCCAGTACGACCAGATCAGCTCGATCAGCAGCGGGGCGGTGAGCTTCGACTCGAGGATGCCGTCGAGCGCGGCGGTGCTCTCGCCCTCCCCCCGGTCGCCCAGGCGCAGCCGGCGCAGGCCCACCTCGTCCAGTTTGCGGCGCACGATGTCGAGGTAGGGCAGCGTGTCAACGGTGGGGCTATTTTCCCCGTCGGTCGGCGTGGGCACCAGGTACCGGCTAAGCTGGTTCAGGTCAATGCTGCCCCCGCGTCCGCTTAACCGCCGCCTGGCCTCCCCGATGACCTCCTGGTCGAAGTAGCCGGGGTCGCTCAGGACGGTGCCGGTCCTGGCGATCATGAAAGCCTCGGTGGCGACCTTCAGGAAGCGGTAGGCGTCGGTGTCGTTGAAGGGCAGGGCGCGCCTGTCCAGCAGCCCGCGCGTGCCGTCGCCGAACAGGCCGCGCGAGCCGTTCGACGCCACCTCGGCGATGAGGCTCCTGATGGCCTGGTCGTAGCTGGTGAACGAGAGGTTGCGCGCGCTGCGCAAGATCGCCATCCACAGGCCCACGTCGGCCGTGGCCTCGCCCCCCGTGCGCTGGAGGGTGGCCGCCACGCTGAACGGGCTCTGCGTGAGCGTTACGTCCGTATCGCCACTGCGAACCGGCTCCGGCGTGTCGTCATTCCTGGTTGCCGTAACCGCGATATGGTAGCTGCTCGCCCGCAGGCCGCTGGTGTCCCAGTGAACCCGCGGCCCGCTCCCGGCGTCGGGGATGGGCCGCTCGTCAACGATCAGCCCGCCGCTGTACCTCCAGGTGAAGGTGTAGAGACTGAAATCCAGGCCCTCCGGGCGGTCTGGGAAGTCGGCCTCCAGGACCACAATGTCGCCCGTGGCGGCGGTGGAGGGCTGGGGCGTCACGATCAGATCGGTGTTCTCTGACATAGCTCCCTCTCTCTACGATACGAGTGCCGGCAGGTTGGTGGGGCGCCGCCGGGCGCCGGGTGTGGGCGCCGCGCAGATCTCGCCCCGGTCGAGGGTGGCGCGCAGCGCCCAGTACTTGAGCAGCTCGCCGAGCATGTGGCTTTCCAGCTCGGGGCTGAGCCTGTTGTCGGCCCGGGCCTGCCCCAGGGCGGCGAAGACGAGGGCCGGCGGCGCGCGCCGGGCCAGGGCAGGCCGCTCGGTCCAGCTGGCGAACAGGTCGCGCAGGTGCTCGGGCCGGCGGTCGGGCGAGGCCAGGGCCGCGCCGAGGCGGCGCCCGCGCAGCGAGGCGGGCCTGTGGCCGAGCAGCAGCTCCACGAAGGCGGGGATGCCGGCATCGAGGTCGTGGAGCAGCGCGCGGTGCGCCGGCTCGAGCCCACTGGTCGGGTAGAATGCCTCCCAGATGCGGCTGAGGCGCGCCCACTGGGGGTCGGGGTAGAGGGCCGCGCCAATGGCGGCGCTCAGCCGGACGCGGATCCAGGGCGAGGGGTGCGGGTCGTCGAGGCGCACCTTGAAGACGAAGACGCGCGGCAGGCTGACCACGGCGAGCAGGCCCGTGGTGGCGGCGACGCCGACCCGGGCCACGGCCCAGAAGTCGGCCACAATCTCCGAGATCCAGCGCTCCCAGCAGGCCCAGACGGCGCGCTGGCGGCGGTCGCCCTCCTGCATGGCCCGCAGCTCGGGCCTGAGCGAGTCGACCAGATCGAGCATGGCCGCGCCCTGGTGGCCGACCTCGTGGACGAGAGACGAGGCGATGCCGCTGCCGACCATGCGCTCGCGGGGGACGCGGATCACGGCGACGGGGTTCTCGCCGCCGCCCGGCAGGCGCGTGCGGGCCCTACGGATTGCGGCGCCGTGGCCGCGGTCGAGGTAGCAGGCCAGGGGCGGCGGCTCGAAGTAGTCGGGGAGGGCCAGGGCGTCGGCGGCGGCCACGTCGAGGCCGGCGAGCCACACCCCCGTGCGGTGCTCGCTGCGCTGGGTGATCACGTCGGCGAAGATGTCGAAGTGGGCCAGCACGGCGTTGAAGCGCAGGCGCAGGAAGGTGAAGCGGCGCTGGGCCTCGGCGGGCGTCGCCGCGCGGGCGGCCGGACCGTGGAGCCAGCTGAGGTAGCGGCCCACGAGCCCGCGCAGGGCGCGCCGCCCCTCGGCCAGGTAGCGCTCGATCGCCATCTGGGCGTCGAGGGTGAGGGCCGCCGCCGGCACCATGGTCTCGTGCAGCGCGAACGAGCGCACGCGGGCCAGGCGGGTCAGCAGGGCCCGCGCCTCCTGCTCGAGCAGGCTCAGGGCGGGGGTGTCGATCGCCATGTCAGACTCCGTAGAGCACGATGCGACCGCCGCGCCGCGCCCAGCGCCCGCCCGAGCGCCGGCGGGGGGCCGCCAGCAGGCCGGGGAATTCTTGCTGGAGCGCGTCCTGCATCGCCTGGCGCAGCACCTGCTCCAGCTCCGCGTCCGGCTCGGCCATGGCGGCGTTTCTGGCCGCGGCGCCCGCGAGCCGCACGAAGCGCCGGGCGGCCTCGAACTCGCGCTCGTCGCCGCCGAGCCCCTCGAGCTCGAGCTCCAGGGCTTTGCTGAGGGCCGCCCCCGCCGCCGTGCCAAGGGCCGTGCCGGCGGGGCCGAGCAGGCTGCCGGCCGCCCCCGCGAGGAACGGCAGGGCCTTCTTGGCCACGGTCTTCAGCACCTTGCCGAGGGGGCGCACGACCTTGCCGGCGAACTTGCGCACGCCGCGCCATGCCCGCTTGATCAGCTTGCCGAGGAACTGGTCGAGCTCCTGGTCGCTGGTGATCTCGAGCAGCTGCGCGGCCAGCTCGAGCTCCTCCGCCTCGTCGAACAGCTGCCCCCGCGCCCCGGCCCCCCACTGGGAGGCATGGGGCCCCAGGTCGTGGCTCCGAGAGCTTGCTCGCACGGTCGCCTCCTTCGCTTCGGCCACTCGGTCGAGTTAAGCGCCAAGAATGACGATCTTGTTGCCGCGCCGCACCCAGCGCCCACTGTTCGAGCGGCCGCGGGACATGGGGCCCCTGGCGCCGTTCTGCGCCTTGCGGCCCTGGCTCACCAGGCCCGGCGCGTGCTGCTGGGCGGCGGCGGCCACGGCGGCCTGGGCGACCTTGGCGGGCGGACCGGCGGGCTGGTCGGCGGCCTGGCGCACCGACTCGCCGCCGAGGCGCACGAGGCGCCTGGCCACCTCGAACTCCTGGTCCTCCGCGCTCATGCCCTCCAGCTCGAGGCCGAACATCGAGCCCGCGGTGGAGGCCAGCTTGCTGCCCACGACGCCGCCGATGCCGGGCACGACGAGGTTGCCCAGGGCGCCGCCGGCGATCGGCAGGGCCTTCTTGACCACGCCCTTGAGCATGCCGCCGACCGCCCGGCCGACGGGCGAGCGCACCGCCTTGCCGATCGCCTTGCCCGCCTTGCGGACGAGCTTGCCGAGGAACTGGTCGAGCTCCTCCTCGTCGCTCACCTCGAGCAACTCCGCCGCCAGTTCCATCTCGTCGGCCTCGTCGAAGACCCCCTCGGCCTCGCCATCGTACTCCCACTCGGCCTCGCCGTCGTACTCGCCCTCGTACCCCCACTCGGCCTCGCCGTCGTGCTCGCCCTCGAACTCGCCGTCCAGCTCCATCTCGCCCCAGTACTCGGCCTGCGTGCGGTCAATGTCGTGCATGGGATCCTCCCTGGTGAGCGGCTGTCCGCGTGAGACACTGCTGTCCCTGCCGATCTCCAGGGGCGAAGCGCGTGCCAGCTCGCGCGCCGACCGCGTCGGGGCGCGGAAAAATCGTCCTCGACCGACAAATGCCCGCCCCGTCGCCCCCCACCTGCCGGCCAGGGGGCGAAGGGCGATTCGGGGCCGGGGCGGCCCGGGCGAAGGCGGGATCGCCGCGTGGGGCGGTCCGCACCTGCGCTACAATAGGGGCGCCGTTACTCGCCCGCGGGGAGGCCAGCCAGATGCCGAAGCTCAAGCTCAACGCCAGGCAGGAGCTGCGGGCCGCGCCCGCGCTGCTCACCCACGCCCGGCTGCTCGAGCTGACCACGGTCGGCCTGCACCAGGCCATCGCCCAGGAGCTCGAGGCCAACCCCGCCCTGGAGGAGCTGGCGCTGCCCGCCGCCCCGCGTGGCGCCGGCCGGGCCGACGACGCCGAGCGCCTTATGCGCGTGGCCGCGCCCGTCAGCCTCGCCGACGCCCTGCTCGGCGACCTGCGGGCCAGCCTGCCCGCCGCGGACCACGCCCTGGCCGCCCTGGTGGTGGGCAGCCTCGACGAGCGTGGCCTGCTGGAGGAGGCGCCCCAGAGCCTGGCCCGTGCCGCCGGGGTCGCGCGGGGGCGCATCGAGGCGGTGCTCGCGGCGCTGCGCGAGCTGGGGCCGCCCGGCATCGCCGCCCGCGACCCGCGGGCCTGCCTGCTCGCCCAGCTCGACGCCATGCCCCGCGGCGAGGCCCCCCCGCTGGCCCGGTCGATCGTCGCCGCCCACCTGGACGACCTCGCGGCGGGCCGCCAGCGCGCCATCGCCCGCGCCCTCGGCGCCGCCCCCGAGGAGGTGGAGGCCGCCCGCGCCTTCATCGCCGGGCGCCTCTGGCCCTACCCCCTGCAGGCGGCCCTCGGCGGCCCGGCCGAGCCCGACCGCCGCGCCTACAGGGCGCCCGACCTGATCTTCCGCCGCGCGGGCGACAGCTTCAGCGCCGAGCCCGCCGCGGCGCCCGGGCGCGCGCTCCAGCTCAGCCCGGTCTACGCCGAGCTGGCCGAGCGGGCCGCCACCCTGCCCGCCGACGAGGCCGAGCACGTACGCTCCTACGTCGAGCGGGCCAGGGTCTTCCTGCGCAGCCTGCGCCGCCGGGGCGAGACCCTCGCGCGCGTCGGGGCGGCCCTGGCCGAGCGCCAGGCGCCCTTCCTGCGCGAGGGCCCCCGCGCCCTCGCCCCCCTCACCCGCCTGCAGCTCGCCCACGAGCTGCGCCTGCACGAGTCGACCGTCTGCCGCGCCGTCGCCGACAAGACCGCCCTGCTGCCCGACGGGGCCCTCTGGCCCCTCGACGGCTTCTTCGACGCCGCCCGCCCCGCCCGCGAGGTGCTGCGCGAGCTGATCGCCGCCGAGGCGGCCCCGCTCAGCGACCAGCAGCTCGCCGCCATGCTCGCCGAGCGCGGCCACCCGGTCGCCCGGCGCACCGTCGCCAAGTACCGTGACGAGCTGGGCATCCCGCCCCAGCACCAGCGCGCCCGGCGCGGCCCCTGAGCCCGCCGGCGCGAACGGAGCACCAATGACCCCTCAGCAGCAGCAGGCCATGCTGCGCCTGCGCCAGCTCCTCGCCGAGCCCGCCTCCCCGCCGGCCGAGATCGCCGCCACCTACGTCACGATCATCAGCGAGCAGCTGCTCCAGTTCGCCCGCCAGGCCCACGCCCGCGACGGCGCCGGCGTAGTCGAGATCGACCTGCGCGGCATTGACCTGCGCACCGCCACGGGCACCGCGCCAATCGCCTACTACCCCGCCGACTCGGGCTCCGAGGAGTGGCCGCCCAACCTCGACGAGCTGCTCGAGACCTACGACCCGGCCCGCGAGGCCGTGGTGCTGCTCTTCCAGGACGGGAGCGGCCCGCAGATCTACGTGCTGGAGTGACGCCCCGGCGGGGCGTCTCTACGGCGCCCACACCGCCTGCACGGCGTCGCCCAGCACCACGGTCTCCTCGCCCGTCGCCGTGTCCACGACCACCGCCTGGCTCTGGAGCGGGCCGGCGGCGCTGCTACGGATGAACGCGACCAGGCGTCCGTCCGGCGACCAGGCGGGCTGGGTGTCCTGGTGCGGCCCCGCGGCGCTGAGCGGGCGGGCCGGCCCCCCCGACGCGCTCACGAGCCAGATGCGGCCCTCGGGCCCGCCCGGCCCGCGCCTGGTGAAGGCCACGGCCTCGCCCCCCGGCGCGATGGCGGGCGTGAGCTCCGCCGCGGCGCCGTCCGTGAGGTCGCGGGTCGCCGGGGCCTCGCCCAGGGTGACCAGGCGCAGCCGCTGCGAGAGCCCGGCGGCGCCCACCTCGGCGCCGCTGTAGACGAGGGCGCTGCCGTCGGGCAGCCAGGCCGGGCGCTCGCCGCTGGTGGCCGGCAGCTCGGTCACCGCGTCGGTGAAGAAGCTGTAGACCTTGAGGGCCTGGCTGAGCCCATCGAGGAAGGCGACGCTGTTGCCGTCGGGCGACCAGGCGGGGGCGTACGAGATGTCGGAGCCGTCGCCGCCGACGAGGGGGCCGAGCAGGGTCCCGTCGGGCTGGGCCAGCCAGACCCGCGGCACGCCGAGGCGCCCGTCCGCCAGGGCCCGACGCTCGAAGGCGATGAAGTCGCCCGGGCCGGTCCAGGCCGGCGCGGCGGCGCTGGCCGCCTCGTCATCCACCAGGGGGCTGGTGGCGCCGCGCTCCAGGTCAATCAGCATCAGCGCGCTGCGCTCCAGGCCCCGCTGCTCGACGTAGGCCGCTCGCGTGCCGTCGGGCGCCATCACCACCTCGCCTATGCCGCCGGGCGCGTCGAGCAGCTTGCGCGCGCCCTCGCCCGTCGGCGCGACGAGCCAGAGCTCGCTGCCGCCCGCGGGCGTGGCCCGCAGGACGAGCAGCCGCGGGCCGCGGGTGCGGAAGCCCCAGCCCAGCGCGGCGCGCACGGGCCGGCCCTCCGCGTCGCGCAGCTCCTCGCCGAAGCTCACGCTGTAGTCGGTCTCGGGGCTCAGGGGCTGCGTCGGCCGAAAGGTGAGCGTGCGCTCCTCCCAGAAGAAGCGGCCCGGCGCCGGCGGGGCGATCCGGAAGCTCGCCTCGGCGGCGGCCCGGTCAACCGGGCGCGAGAAGGTCATGCTGATTGCCGCGCCGACCGCCACCTCCTGCCCGTTCGGCGCCCTGGCCGCCAGGGTCATCGGCGCGCCGCGCGGTCCGAACAGAACCAGCAGGGCCGTGAGCAGGAAGGTCGCGCCGCTGAAGGCGGCGATGCGGGCGGTGTAGGTCACGGGTAGAGGTAGGGGCTGTCGGGCTGGGGCACAGGCTCGACCGCCTCGGCCCGCAGGACGGGCTGCTCGACCCCGTCGAGGGTGGCCCGGTCAATCGTGCCGCGCACGCGCACCCAGCCGTTCTCGGGCAGGGCGCCGCCGCCGGCCCAGACCACGGGCAGGCCCACGCCGGCCCCGTCCGCCGCGCAGCAAGTCACCACGTAGCGCACGGCGTAGAAGGCGTCGGGGCCGAGCCCCTCGCCGTGGAAGACGAAGCCCACCACGTCGGCGGGCTGGCCCACCAGCTCGTCGCCGCGCACGCTCAGGGCCGTGCCCCAGTCGAGCAGGTTCCAGGTCGAGCTGTCGCTCGTGAGCCTGGCGGCGCGCCCATTGTCGGCCACGGCGTTCAGCTCGGCGCCCCGCCCGGCCAGGGTGTCGGCGCCCAGGGGGCGCGCCGGCACCAGGACGCCAAGCAGCAGCGGCGTGGCGAGCAGCAGGTAGACCCAGCCGGGCCGCCGCGGCCCCTCGGCGTAGACGTCCCGCAGCCGCACGGCGGCCATGAGCAGAAGGACGGCGCCGGCCGCGATCACCAGCAGGCTGTAGCGGGGGTGGATGTAGAAGCTCAGCTGCCCCCGCAGCCACTTGGCCAGGAACAGCACCGCGGTGCCGCCGAGGATGAGGGCCTCGGTCAGGACGACCGTATTCAGGGGGCGGCCCTGGGGCCGGGGGATGCTCGTCACGCGCGCTCCTCTCATACTAGCCCGCGCCGGCAGTATACCCGGAGTGGTCGCCGCCGCGCAACCGGCCTCACCCCCGCATCGCCTGATAGAAATCACATAGATCGGCCAGGGGGCAGCGCTCGCAGGCGGGGCCGCGGGCGCGGCAGGTGTCGCGGCCGTGCTGGATCATGTTCAGGTGGAAGGTGTAGACCGCCTCGGGCGGCAGCGCGCCCTCGAGCAGAGCGTGGGCCTGCTCGGCGCTCACCCTGGGCCCGATCAGCCCCAGGCGCAGGCTGACCCGGTGGACGTGGGTGTCCACGGGCAGGGCCGGGCGCCCCAGGGCGAACATCAGCACGCAGGCCGCCGTCTTCGGCCCGATGCCCTCCAGCCCCGTCAGCCAGGCCCGCGCCTCGTCCAGCGGCATGGCCTCGAGGTGGTCGAGGCTCAGGCGGCCCGCCCGCTCCTGCACGGCCCGCAGGGTCCGCTGGATGCGCGGGGCCTTGATGTTGCCGAGGCCCGCGGGCCTGATCGCCGCGTAGACCTCCTCGACCGGGGCGTCGAGCACCGCCTGCCATGTGGGCAGGCGCCGGCGCAGGGCCGCGTAGGCCATGCCGCTGTTGTGGTCCGTCGTGCTCTGCGAGAGGATGGTGAGCACCAGTTCGTCGAGGGGATCCTTGCGGCCCGGCCAGTCGCGCCGGCCGTAGCGCTCGATCAGCCGCTCGTGGGCGAGCAGGGCCCTGTCGGCGTCCACCGGCGCGGTCACGGCGCGCGCCCCAGGATGCGCAGGGCCAGGGCGCGCTCCTCGGCGCCGATGCCGCCCAGGGCCCAGAGGGCGGCGGCGTAGACAGGGGGCGCGGCGAGGGCGGCCGCCACGCTGCCGGGCCAGTCGGGGACGAGGGCCTTCACCCCGAGCATGGCCGCGCCCATGGCCAGGGCCGCCAGGGCCGGGCGCCAGCTCAGGGCCGCCAGAGGCGGGGGCAGGCCCTCGGCGCGCAGCAGGGGCCGGAAGATCAGGTAGAGAACCAGCTCGGAGAGGATGGTGATCCCCGCCGCGGCGTAGAGCGCCCAGTCGGGCCGCCCGAGGGCCAGGGCGGCCAAGGGCACTGCCACCAGGTTGGCCGTCAGGTTGAAGGCCGCGCCGAGCAGGAAGGCCGTGGTGATCGAGCGCTGCCGGTCGAGGGCGATCAGGGCGTACTGGAGCAGCCCGTTGGCGAAGCTCAGGGGCAGGAACCAGGCCAGGATGGCCAGCACGGGCACCGAGGGCTGGTAGTCGGCGAACTGGGCGCGCGTGAACAGCCGGATCAGGTCGTAGGCCAGGATCGAGAGGCCCATCGCCATGGGGAAGGCCAGGGCCAGCAGGATCTGGAGCGTCCGGTTCTGGGCGGCGGCGAAGCCCGCCCGGTCGCCCCCGGCGCGCCTGGCCAGCAGCGGGAAGACCGCGAAGGTGACGGCTGGCGGCACGATCATGGCGATGTTGAGCAGCTGGTAGGGCCGCAGGTACTGGGCCACCAGCACCGACCCCTCCGCGCCCCCGAAGGCGCGCACGATGAACACGTCGAAGCGGAAGAAGACCGCGCTCAGCAGGTTGTTGAGCATCAGTGGCAGGGCGACGGGGACGATCGCGCGCATGGCCGCCGGGTCGAAGGCCAGGCTGGGCGGGAAGAAGTGGCGCCGCTGGAGGATGAAGAAGGCCCCGGCCGTGACCGCGCTCACCGCCACGGCGGCCCACGCCAGGCCGACGATGCTCGGCGCGAGCACCAGCACCGCGATGCGCGCCAGGAAGTTGAGCGCGGCGGTGACCAGCTCCATCAGGGCCGGCACCTCCATGCGCTCGTTGGCGTTGTAGAGTGCCGTCACCGAGCCCGAGTAGGCCCCCGGCACCAGGGTGAGAAGCAGCA
>DAOLDO010000082.1:0-12834 GCA_035327325.1 Chloroflexaceae bacterium
CCATCAGGGCCCCCCGTTGGCGTAGGGGGGGGCGAGCTCGGGGGGGGGCGGCGGGGCCTGGGGGGCCTGGCCCTGGCGACCGCCGTAGAGCCTCAGCAGGCGGGCGAGGGTGTCGCGCAGGTCGCTGCGGGCGACGACCATGTCTATCATGCCGTGCTCGAGCATGAACTCGGCGGTCTGGAAGCCGGCGGGCAGCTTCTGGCGCATGATCTGCTCGATCAGGCGCTTGCCGGCGAAGCCGATGTTGGCGCCCGGCTCCGCGATAATGATATCGGCCACGGACGGGTACGAGGCCGTGACGCCGCCGTAGCACGGGTCCACCAGGATGGCGATGTGGGGCTGCCCGGCGGCGGCGAGCCGCGAGAGGGCCATGGTCACCTTGGCCATCTGCATCAGGGCGATCACGCCCTCCTGCTGGCGGGCGCCGCCCGAGGTGTTGATCGTCAGCAGGGGGGTGGCGAGGTCGGCGGCGCGCTCGGCGGCGCGGGCCATCTTCTCGCCGTAGACGCTGCCCATGGACGAGCCCATGAAGGCGAAGTCGCCGACGCTGATCGTCAGCCAGAGGCCGTTGAGGCTGCCCACGCCCGAGATCACGGCGTCGGCCATGCCGGTGCGCTGCTGCGTCTTCTTGAGCTTATCGGCGTAGGCCTCGTCGGGCGTGACGAAGCCCAGGGGGTCGGTCGGCAGGAGGTGCGAGTCGGTCTCGCTGAACGAGCCCACGTCGAGCAGGCCCAGCCACTCGCGGGCGCTCATGCGCATGTGGTGGCCGCACTTGGGGCAGACCTTGAGGTTATCGTTGAGCTGCTTCTTGTAGACGATCTCGCGGCATGAGGTGCACTTCACCCAGAGGTCGTCGGGGATCTGGGTCTGCTCCGGCAGGTTCTGGTCCGAAGCAAAGCTCTTCCTGGTGCGGCGAAACAGTTCTTTCACGTGCTGGTTTTCCTCCACGGGGGCGCGGCCCCCCGGTCAGACCCGCGGGCTTTGTGCTTCTTCTCACAGCCTGGTGCGGCCTCCATTATAACACTCCTGCCCGTAGGGGAAACCAGCATGGTTGGTGGCGCATGCCATCCGAATGAGTAGGTTTGCAGGCACCCGTGCGGGGGGACTCCCGGATTATACAAAGGGGCCACGGGCTGGTATAATCATAGGTGCCCACACGGATCCTCGGCACGGGGAACGTATGCCCGCTCCAGGAGGCCCCGGAGCCGATGTAGCGCGCCGTCAACGCCGCGCGAGGGGGAACAGCATGACACTCAGACTCGAAGGGAGCGCCATCCTCATCGCCGACGATGAGGAGCCGATCCGCGATCTCCTGCGGGATATTCTGGAGCCCGAGGGCGCCAGCGTCAGGATCGCCGGCTCGGGTCGCGAGGCGATCGCCGCGATCGAGGCCGACGAGCCCGACGTGGCCATCCTCGATGTGCGCATGCCCCCGCCCGACGGCCTGACCGTCCTCCAGGAGCTGCGCACCAAGGGCGTGGACATGCCCGTGCTGATCATCACCGCCCAGGACTCGTCCACCATGACCATTGACGCGATGCAGCGGGGCGCCTACGACTACCTGAGCAAGCCGTTCGACCCCGACGAGATTCTGCACACGGTGCAGCGGGCCGTCGAGCATCGCCGCCTGACCAGGCGCGTGATGGCCCTGGAGCAGCAGGTGACGCAGGACCCGCGGGACATTCTGATCGGCCGCAGCGCCGCGATGCAGAACGTCTATAAGCTGGTCGGCCGCGTGGCCGGCAGCGACGCGACGGTCCTGATCACCGGCGAGAGTGGCACGGGCAAGGAGCTGGTGGCCCAGGTGCTGCACCGCAGCTCGACCCGCCGCGACGGGCCCTTCATCGCCGTGAACTGCGCCGCCCTGCCCGAGACCCTGCTCGAGAGCGAGCTGTTCGGCCACGAGAAGGGCGCCTTCACCGGGGCCATGGCCCAGCGCAAGGGCCGCTTCGAGCAGGCCGCCAAGGGCACGATCTTCCTCGACGAGATCGGCGAGATCAGCCCCGCCACTCAGAAGAAACTGCTGCGCGTGCTCCAGGAGCGCACCTTCGAGCGGGTCGGCGGCAACGCGCCCCTCAGGGCTGACGTGCGCGTGCTGGCCGCCACCAACCGCGACCTGCTCGAGGAGGCGCGCAACGGCGCCTTCCGCGAGGACCTGTACTACCGCCTGAACGTGGTCAACATCCACATGCCGGCCCTGCGCGACCGCACGGACGACATCCCCCTGCTGGTTGACCACTTCCTGCACAAGCACCGCTTCAACGGCACCGCCGCCCGGATCGCCGAGGCGGCGATGGCGGCGATTCAGGACCACGACTGGCCGGGCAATGTGCGGCAGCTCGAGAATACGATCGAGCGGGCCGTGGTGCTCGCCCAGGGGGGCCTGATCGGCCCCGAGCACCTGCTCCTCGCCGACAAGGCCACGGCCCGCGAGCAGATCCTCGACGGGGCCCTGGCCCGGCTGATCGGCGGCTCCGACGACCTGCCCTCGATCGTCGCCAATGTGCGCAGGCGCCTGGTCGCCCTGGCCCTCGAGCGCACCCACGGCGACCGCTCCGCCGCCGCCCGCATCCTCGGCCTCAGCGAGGTCGAGCTGGCCCGCGCCGCCGAGGAGTAAGGCCGGCGCCCTACAGCCCCAGAGCGAGCAGGCCCACCATCAGGGTCAGCTCGATGCTGCGCAGCACGTCGCGCCGGGCCCCCTCCCAGAACTCGTCACGGCCCAGCCACCACCAGATGCGCTGGGCCTTGCCGCGCAAGTAGCGGGAGCGATCCGCCGTCGCAGGCACGGCCGCGAGGCGGAAGAGGCGGCGCGTGTGGAGCGCCAGGGTGGTCCCCCATAAACCAACCAGCAGCAGCTGTACTACGACCGCCATCGTCATACCTCATCCCTCAACACGTCTCTCATAGGTAACGGGTCGCTTTAGGTCCAGGGGGGAGGGGCCGCCCTCCCCCCTGCTTCGCTCGTCGCAGTGGTCGTCTGCCTTTAGCGCTCGGCGTTGCGGCGGGCGGCCAGCGAGAAGAAGCCGACGGCGCCGATCAGCATGGCGAGGAGCAGGACGAAGACGATCGGCGGGGCCAGGGGGCCGGTGTTGCCCTCGGCGGTGCTGGGCAGCGTGCTCGGCGAGCCCGTGGTGGTGCTGGCGTCGCCGCCGGTGGTGCCGGTGGTGCCGCCGGTCGTGGCGGTGTCGGTCGCGGTGGTCGTCGCCGTGGTGTCGGCGGTGTCGGTGGCCTCGGTGGTGGCCTCGGTGGTGGCCTCGGTGGTGGCCTCGGTGTCCGTGCCCGCCGTCGGCGTGGGCGTCGTCTGGGCGAAGATCGAGCCGGTGAAGCTGAACGAGAGCAGCGCGACGACGGCGAGTGCCGCGACGAAGCTAGTCAGCGAGAAGACCTTCCGCATGGGTACCTCCACATGGATCCTGCGCCTCTACGGGTAGGAGGGGAAGCGCGCCCTCTGCCGCCCTGTCTGCAATGCTCGTGCCAGAAAGAGTCGCGAACGGAGCGTTGCGCCTTCTCCTGACAGCCCTACCCCTTGTAGAACTCGCGGCCCTCGAAGAACAGGGCGCCGAAGAAGGTGACGGCCGCGATGATGCCGAGGGCCGCCCAGGTGAAGGTTGAGGGCGGGATGCCGCGCAGCATCATGTCGAGCAGCCCCTCGATGCCGTGGGTCAGGGGCAGGATGTAGCCGAAGGCCCGCACGGGCTCCCAGAAGTTCTGCAGGGGCAGGAAGAAGCCGCTGAAGAAGACTGAGAGCAGCAGCACCAGCATGGAGAGCTGCACGGCCTGGCTCTCGGTGCGCGAGATGGCCGAGATCAGGAAGCCCACGCCGAGGGAGGCCACGCTCAGCAGCAGCACCAGCCCCGCGAAGGCCCACGGCGAGCCCAGGAAGGGCACGCCGAGGGGCACCATCAGGCCGGCCAGGGCCGCCGCGATCAGCCCGATGAAGGTGATGTAGCCGAGGTACTTGCCCACCAGCACGTTCCAGAGGCGCAGCGGCGCCACCTGGAAGATCTCGGTCGCCCCGAGCAGCCGCTCGCGCACCAGCGAGAGCGAGCCCAGGGTCACGGCGATGTGCTGCACCAGCATAGCCAGCACGCTTGGCGCGTAGAAGACCATGGGGTCGTAGGCGACGCCGTTGAGGTTCTGGTAGCTCTCGAGCAGCGGCGAGACGATCACCGCGGGCGGCAGGCTGCTCAGGGTCGCCGTCACGGTCTCGAGTCGGCCGACGCGGTCGCGGGTCTGCCGCACCCGATCGCGCTGCCGCTCCAGGTCGCCGTTGCTGATCGCCTCGTCAATGGCGTCGAGGTCGTCCTGGAGGGCCTGCAGCTCGCGCCTGGTCTCCTCGACGTCCACCTGGGTGTCGCCGGGGCGGGCGACCAGGACGCTCACGGCCAGGGCGCCGCTCAGGTCGCGCAGGCGGCGCACCGACTCCTGGAGCCGGTCGGTGTCGGTGTTGCCCAGACCCGCGTCGAGCTCGTCGAGCTGGGCGCGCACGTCGGCCAGTTGCTCGTTGACGGTCTGGGCCTCGCCCTGCATGGCCCCGGCGTTGCGCACCAGGATCTGCCGGTTGATCTCGCCCACCTGGGCGTAGGCCAGGTACTGGATCCACTGCTCGTTGAACGGGTTGATCTCGTTGTAGGTGAACTCCACCGCCGACTGCTCGCCCCGCAGCACGCGCTCCTCGATGTCGCTGGGGAAGACCTGCACCACGTCCACCTCGCCGGCCGCGAGCATGGCCATGGCCTCGTCGCGGCTGGGGCCGAAGTAGTCCACCTGGAAGTTGGCCCCCGTCAGCTCTTGCAGGTAGCCGACGTCGAGGGCCTCGCCCTGGTCGGGCGGCAGGACGATCGCCGCGCGCAGGGTGGGCTGGCCGCCCCTGTAGCCGACGCCGAAGAGCATAAGGATGAGGAACGGGCCCAGCAGCAGGCTCAGCACCAGGCGCGGCTGGCGGCGCACTTCGTTGATCTCTTTGGTGAAGAAGGAAAGGGTGCGGATCAGCAGCTTATCCATCGCGCGCCTCCGCCTGCTCGAGCAGGGCCACCAGGATGTCGTCGAAGGGCGGCTGGTACTCCTCGGCCACCTGGATGTTGACGTTGGACATGGCCCCCAGGGTGGCGAAGATCGGCGGCAGCGCGTCGTCCGCCTCGTCCACCAGTACCATCAGGGTGCCCGCCTCGCCGCGGGCCCGCCGCACATCCTTGACCTCGGGCAGGCGCAGCAGGGCCTGGGAGACCTCGCGCACCGCGTCGGCGTTGATGATCACGCGCACGATCTCGCCGCCCATGGCCGCCTTGCGCAGCCCCTCGGGTGTGTCCACGTAGAGCAGGCGCCCGTCGCGCATGACGCCCACCATGTCGCACGAGGCCACCTCGCCCACGTACTGGGTGGTGACGAACAGCGTGCGCCCCTCGTCGCGCAGGGCCCGGAAGTGCTCCCAGAACTTGGTGCGCAGCACCGGGTCAATGCCCGCCGTGGGCTCGTCGGCGAAGATCAGGGCCGGGTCGTGGGCCAGGGCGCAGGCCAGCGAGAGCCGGCGCTGCATGCCGCCCGAGAGGTTGCGCCCCAGCCTGTTGCCGGCCTGCCCCAGCTCGACGAAGTCGAGCACCTCGCGCAGCCGCTTGCGCCGCCCGAGCCAGGGCATGCCGTACAGCGAGGCCACGAAGTTCAGGTTCTCCCAGACCGTAAGGTTCGGGTAGAGGGTGAAGAGCTGCGGCACGTAGCCCGTGCGCTCGCGCACCGCCCTGTTGTTGCGGCCGGGCTTCTGGCCCAGCACGCGCACTGTGCCGGCCTGGGGGCTGTAGACCCCCGTCAGCAGGCGGACCGTCGTCGTCTTGCCCGAGCCGCTCGGGCCGATCAGGCCGAAGATCGTGCCTTTCGGCACGGCGAGGGTCATGCTCTCGACCCCCACCTGGTCGCCGAAGTTCAGGGTCACGTCCTGAAGCTCGGCCATGGCTGTGGAAACAGGCGCCATTGAGTTCCCCGCTCACTAGGCTATCCGTTACCGGGAGTGACGGGGGAGAAAAAGAGGGAGAGCCGGGCCCCCCCTCAGCCCCGCCCGTGCTTTTGGGCCTTCATGAAAGGGTTATGCCAGCGCGGCTCAGGCGGCCGGCGGGCCCGCCTCGACGCGCCGGCGCACCGCCTCGGCATCTGGCGCCGTCCACATGCTCTCCAGCCACCATGTCGCCCCGGCCTCGGCCCACGGCGCTAAAACTGCCCGTGCCGCCGCGGGGTCGTCGCCCGGGGTCACGCCCTCGACCACAATGTCGTACGGCTCCTCGCCCCCGCGCCGCTCGCGCGCGTAGGCCACCGCCGCCCGCAGTTCGTCGGGGATGACCTGGCGCATCTGCCCGTCCGCGCCCCTGGCCGAGGGGATGAGCCCGTCGTAGCGCAGGGCCCGCGCCATGGAGCGCTCGCTCGGCCAGGCGCCCACGGTCCAGATCGGGATGCGCGGCCGCTGAAGCGAGGGCGCGGGGCCCATGTGCATGCCCGCGGTATCAATGGTGTAGTGCTTGCCCTTGAAGGCGAAGGGCTCGCCGCGCCAGAGCCCGGTCACGATGGCCAGGCCCTCGTCGAGCAGCTCGGCCCTGACCCGCCGGTCGGTCTGCTCGCCGAAGTTGGCGAAGCCCGTGTCGGGGGCGCCGAGGCCGACGGCCAGGGTCACGCGCCCGCCCGAGAGGTGGTCGAGGTTGGCCGTCTCGCTGGCCAGTTTCCACGGGCGCATACGCGAGAGCGGCGTGAGCATAGTGCCGAGCCTGATGCGCTCGGTGCGCATCGCCGCGGCCGTCAGGCTGACCCAGGCGTCCCACCCCCACACGGGCTCCCACACGAAGAAGCCGTCCCAGCCGGCCGCCTCTGCACGTGCCGCCAGATCGGCCGCCGCCCGCGCGTCGCCGAAGGGCATCACGAATCCATAGCGCATCAGGTCCTCCCGTTCGTTGGACGGATCGCCGTGCCGCTGGTTATACTTCAGGCGGGTGCCGGGCGGATCGGGCTAGAGGAGGAGCGGCGCGATGGCCATGCGGGCAGAGGACCGGGCCGACCTGCGGGAGCTGCTGGCGGGGCAGCGCCAGGCGGCCCTGGGCACGGTGGGCGAGGGGGCGCCGTTCGTCTCGATGGTGCTCTACGCCCTGGAGGCGCGACCGGGCGCGGCGCCCGCCCCGCTGGTCCACGTGAGCGGGCTGGCGGCCCACACGCGCCACCTGCGCGCCGACCCGCGGGCCTCGCTGCTGGTGATGCGCCCCGACCCGGGCGAGGGCGACCCCCAGGCCCTGTCCCGGGTGACGCTCCAGTGCCTGGCCGAGGCTGTGCCGGCGGACGATCCGGGCTACGCGGCGGCCAGGGCGGCCTACCTGGGGCGGCTGCCGGGGCAGGAGTACCTGTTCGGCTTCCTCGACTTCACCCTGTTCCGGCTGGTGCCGCAGGAGGCGCGCTACGTGGGCGGCTTCGCCAGGGCCTTCAGCCTGGACGCGCGGCGGCTGGCCGAGGTGTTCGCGCCTACGCGATGACCGTGCCGGCGCCGGCGAGGGCCGCGCTCACGCAGCCGGCGCGCCTCGCGTCGCCGAGCACGACCCGGCCGACGCCGGCGGCAAGGGCCTCCTGCGCGCCGAGGAGCTTCTTCTTCATGCGGCCCTCGGCGAGGGGCAGGTGGGCCTCGACCTCGGCGCGGGGGATGCGGGCGATCAGCGAGGACTCGTCGGGGAAGCTGCGCAGCAGGCCCGGCACGTTCGAGAGCAGCAGCAGGCTCGCGGCGCCGAGGGCCGCGGCGATGGCCGCGGCGGCCCGGTCGCCGTCCACGTTCAGGGCCTCGCCGGCCTCGGAGCAGGCGAGGGGCGCGACCACGGGCAGGTAGCCGGCGTCGAGCAGGGCGCGCAGCAGGGGCGTGTTGACCCGGTCCACCGTGCCGGTCCAGTCGTCGCGCAGCAGCTTCTGGCGCCCGCCCTCGACCACCCGGATCGTCGCCTTACGCCTGCCCTCGAGCAGGCGCCCGTCGAGCCCGCTCAGGCCGACGGCGTTGCAGCCGCGCGCCTGCAGGCGCTCGACCAGGCCCTTGTTGACCAGGCCGCCCGCGGCCATCATGAACAGCTCGAGGGTGCGGCGGTCGGTGTAGCGGCTGGTGTAGCCGCTGGGCGAGGTGACGAAGCGGGGCGGGTGGCCCACGGCCTCGCCGAGCCTGTTGGTCTCGGCGGAGCCGCCGTGGACGAGCACGAAGGTCTCGCCGGCGGCGCGGCGGGCCGCCAGGTCGTCGCAGAGGGCGTCGTAGTCGTTGCCGGCGCTGCCGCCCACCTTGATGACGTGCATGACGCTCATCCTTCTCTAAGGATTCTGTGGTACATATGGTACAAGGAACGACCCCCACGCGATCATAGCCGAGGAACCCCGGAATGTCCACGCCCGCGAGCGCCCGCCGCACGGCCGTCCTCCTCGCCCTCCTGACCGCGCTGCTGACGGCGTGCGCCGCGCCCCCGGCCTCGGCCCCGCCCGCTGCGCGCACGCCCGCGGCGGCCGCGGAGCCCCCCGCCGCCCCCGTGGCCGCGGCCGCGCCCCTGCTCGCGCCGCGCGTGGCCCACGCGGCCGAGGCGGCGACGCCGACAGCGCCCCCGCCCACCCCCGAGCCGCCCACCCCCGAGCCGCCCACGGCCACCCCAGACCCGAACGCGCCGCCCACGCCCTGGCCCACCCCTACGGCCCGCGCCGAGGGCACGCCGCCCCGAGTCGGCCTGCAGGTCGGCCACCTGCGCTCCAACGAGCTGCCCCAGGAGTTGGCCCGTCTGCGCACCTCGACCGGGGCCCGCTGGGGCGGGGTGAGCGAGGCCCAGCTCAACCTCGACATCGTGAACCGGGTCAAGCCGCTGCTCGAGGCCCAGGGCGTGATCGTGGACATCATCCCGGCGACCGTGCCGCCCAGCTACGACGCCGACGCCTTCCTGGCCATCCACGCCGACGGCTCGGCCGGCGCGGCCGCCCGGGGCTGGAAGCTGGCCACGCCATGGCGCGCCTCGGAGGCGAGCAAGCAGCTCATGGCCGCCGTGGCGGCCGCCTACGGGCCCGCCACGGGCCTGCCCGAGGACGTGGGCGGGGTCACCTTTAACATGAAGGGCTACTACGCCTTCAACTGGCGGCGGCACACCCACGCGATCAGCCGCTACACCCCGGCGATCATCGTCGAGATGGGCTTCATGACCAACGCGGCCGACCGGGCCGTGATGTTCAACCAGCCCGACCGGGTGGCCCGCGGTATCGCCGACGGCGTGCTGGCCTACCTGCGCCAGCGCGACCCGGCCAACGGCGCCGCCCTGCTTCCGCCCGACTACCCGGTCCTGCGCGCCGCGGCGGCCGGGGCCGTGCTGCGGGCCGCCCCCCGCGACGACGCCCGCGTCCTCGTCAGGGTCAACCCCGAGGCGCGCATCACGCCCTTCGACAAGCAGAACGGCTACTACCAGGCCTTCGTGCGCAGCGGCGAGACGCGCACGGTGGGCTGGATCCGCGAGGACCAGGTGGTCGTGACCAACGAGCAGCCGGTCTTCCCGACGCCGACCAACCCGTAGCGGCGGCGAGGCCCGCCGTCCCCTCCGCACAAGGGCAGCCCTCACCCTCTGCTCTCCCCCGGCCTGCGGCGGCGAGGCGAGCGGGGCGCTGCGCCGCTATCGCCCCACGAGCGGCAGCGCGGTCTGGCGCAGGTCGGCGCGCACGAGGGGCGCGGTGAGCGGGTCGCCGAGCAGGGCGTAGGTGCGGATCGACTCCTGGCAGCAGCCCCTGGTGGCGAACAGCTCCATGTGGCCTGCCATGGTCAGCCGGCCGAGGGTGGCCCGTCCCGGCGCCGCCCAGAGGGCCCTGTAGAAACCTTCCTGCAGGGCGTCGTGGCCGTAGAGCACGCCCAGCCCCGTCGAGCCCCACGCGGCGATCGCCCCGCCGTCGGGCCGGGCCACCAGGCGCTCGTCCACCGAGGTGCCGCTGAAGGCGGGGATCTGGAACGACCCGGTCAGGCAGCTCATGCTCAGCACCACGGGCAGGCTGTCGCCGTTGGTCAACTCGTCCACGCCGAAGACGCCGAGCAGGTGCTGGCGGTCGGTCGGCTCGCGCGGGTTGAGCGGCGGGCCCGTGTAGCCCCACTGGAACTGCAGGCCGTGGCCGACGTAGTGCACCACCGCGGCGCCCCCGTTGAAGCTGCCCATCGTGCGGGCCAGGGCCCGCAGGGGGTCGCGCTCGCGCGCCGGGTCGCCGTCCGGGGCCTGCGGGTCGTAGATCACGCGCCGCACGCGCACGCCCTCCGGCTGCAGGGCCGCGCTCGCCGCCACGGCGGCCGCGAAGTCGCCCCCCATGTCGGGGTTGTCGGCCACGAAGGCCACCGTGCCGCGCCAGCCGCCCGCCCGCCCCGCCCGCTCGTAGCGCAGGATCTTCTGCGCCAGGGCTGCGGCCTCGTCCGCGCTCTTGGCGGGGATGCGCCCGAAGTGCAGGTCGGGCAGCCCGTCGTCGAGGGGGCTGTCGCCGTGGAGCTGGGCGTAGCACGCCTCGCAGGCCGTCTCGCCCAGCCACGGGTCCACCGCGGCCAGGTAGGGCGGCACCCAGTTGATGTTGTCGCGGCCCAGGTAGTTGCGCGGGTCCGAGGTGCCGTCGCCCACCAGGACCACCGTGGTCGGGGCGACCGCCCAGCGCTCGGCGGCGTAACGCAGGAAGCCGCGGATCGCCTCGGGTCCGGCCTGCCCGTGCCCCCAGGCGTCGTAGATCGCCTCGGTCGCCACGGCCGCCACCGCCAGGCCCTGGGCCCGCCTGTGGGCGAGCAGGGGCTCGATGGCGGGCAGGAAGGCGCCGGGCGCCACGTAGACCGCCTCGACGTCCAGCGGGCGCGCCAGGTCGGCCGGGGTGTGCGCCGCGACGGCCGGGGCGTGCAGCGTGCCCTCGCCCGCCACGAGGTACGGGCGCGGCTCGGCGGCCCCGGCCTCGAAGGTGTCCCCGGCGAACAGGAGCCTGACGGGCCTGAGCGGGTCGCCCACGTCGTAGACGGCGGCGCCCGGGGGCAGCCCCGCCAGCCTGTAGCCGGCCCGCCCGGCCTGGCCGACGAAACGCGCCCCGCGCCCGCCGAGCTCCAGGCGCACCGGCAGCGCCCACGCCACCCCGTCCAGGTGGACGCTGTCGTCGGCGGGGCCCGGCAGCAGCTCGACCAGGGCCTGGCCCCCGCCCGCGGGGAAGCTCAGGACGGTCGAGAAGGTCCCCTCGCCCGACCAGGCGTGCTCGCGGGCGGCCCCGCCGAGGGTGGCCCGCAGCCTGTGGGCGCCGCCGGCGACGCTGCCGCCGGCCAGGGTGAGGGTCGCCTGGCCCGGCGCGGGGGGCAGCCGCGGCTCCAGCGTCGCGGTGACGACGCTCGGCTCGGGCGCCGGCTCGCCGGGGGCGGGGGCGCGCACGCGCATGTCGGCGCTGAAGAAGTGGTCGCCGTCGGGCCCGGGCAGGCGCGACTCGTAGATCTGGTTCGTGCGCCAGGCGCCCCGCTCGAGGGCGGTGGTCGTCACCAGGGCGCCGGCGGGCGCCGCGCCGGCCGTCGCCATACGCAGGCCCGGGCCGGGCTCGACGGTCAGCCAGTAGACCGACTCGGCGCTCCAGCGGTCGCCCGGCTCGGCGAAGAAGCGCAGCTCGGCCAGGCGCCCGGCCCCATCGCGCCGCTCCTCGATGGCCACCTCCTGGCTCATGTGGCGCAGGCGCAAGGCCGCCGGGTCGATCTGGGCGACCGGCAGCCCCGCCGCGGCGAGGGCCGCCGCGCTGACCGTCTGCATGCCGGGCCGGGCGGCGCGGAGCTTCCACGCCTGCCGGGCGGCCAGGGGGCTGGGCGCGGGCGCGCCTGTGGCGAAGGGGCGCGTGTCGAAGGCGGCCAGGGCGCCGGGGTCGGCCACAGGGCCGCCGGCCAGCTCGGTCCGCAGGGCGCCGCCGCCCGCGTCGAGGACGCGCACGACCTGGCCGCGCAGCCGGCCCTCGCGCACGAGGGCGCCCTGCTGGGCCGAGGCGGGCGCGGTCAGGCTGGCGGCGAGGAGCAGGGCGAGGGCGAGGGGCAGGCGCCGGGGCGAGGGCCATCGTGTCAGGGGAGAGGGCATGGGGCCTGGGCTCTAGGACCCGTGCGGGACGCGGGGCGAGCTGTGCTCACCCGCGCCCCGCGCGGGCCTCGTGTGCGGGGCGGTCGGCGGGCGCGGCTCAGGCGGCCCGGCGGCGGACCGCCAGGCTCGCCGCGACCAGGGCCAGGCCGAGCAGCAGGGCCGCCGCTGGCAGCAGGCCGCGGCCGGCGTCGCCCGTGCTGGGCAGCGTGACCGGGCCGAGCGTGTCGAGGGGCACCGACGCCTGGTTGTTGTCGGGGTTGCCGTCGGGCGAGGTGCTGGTGACGACGGCGAGGTTGCGGTTGTTGCCCTCGGGGGCGGGGGCCACCACCGTGGCCTGGACCACGATCGTCACCGTCTCGCCCGGCTCCATGTCGCCGATCACCACGCGCACGGTCTGGCCGTCGAGGCTGGCCTCGCCCCGGCTCGCCGTGACGCCCGTGGGCGACACGAAGGCCGGCAGGGTGTCGTTCACCTCGACGCCCGTGGCGGGGATGCCGCCGAGGTTTGTGACGGTGATCGTGTACTCGACGCTGTCGCCGACGCTGGCCGACCCGGGGCTCACCGTCTTGCCGATCGCGGGGTCCGCGGGGATGTCGGCCGGCGGCGCGGGCGTGGGCGAGGCGGGGACGGCCGTGGGCGTGGCCGTGGGGTCGGGGTCGTCGTCGTCGTCGGGGGGCGGCGGGGGCGTATCGGTGGGCGGCGGGACGGGCGTGTCGGTCGGCACCGGGGTGAATGCGCCGATCTCGGTCGGTGTCGGCGT
>DAOLDO010000083.1:0-12809 GCA_035327325.1 Chloroflexaceae bacterium
CGGCCGAGCGTGTACCAGGGCGCGCGCAGCAGCCGCTCGACGTCGTCCGTCGCGCGCCGCTCCTCGCGCAGCCGCCCCGCCTCGAGGTCGGCCCGCATGGCCTCGATCTGCGGCGGGTGGCGGCCCCCGTAGCGCTCCAGCCAGCTCGGCTGGGCGTAGACATTGTGCACCCTGTAGGGCCTGCCGAGGCGCAGCCAGCACTCCTCGGCCCAGCGCTGCGACTCGGGGCGCCCCGCCCAGGCGGCCCGCCCGTAGTATGCGCTCTTGTTCAGCACCTGCTTAGGGAAGACCAGCGCGTAGTGGTGGAGCAGAATCCCCTGGGCGGCCAGCTCGTCGCCGCCGAGGTAGCCCAGCGCGCGCAGGTCGCGCCCCTCGGCGTCGGCCACCGTGGGCGGCCGGTGGGTCACGTAGCTGTAGCCCGGCCCCCAGCGGAACAGCCGGTGGTAGAGGTTGGCGCCCCGCCGCGAGTGCCAGCCGTCCACCGTGTAGTCGAACCCGCCCCAGAACTTCAGCTCGCGGAACGAGACCGCCGCCACCTCGGGCCGGCGGGCCAGCAGCTCGAGCACCGCCCACATCGCCCCGGGGGCGTAGAACTCGTCAATGTCAACCTGCCAGAGGTAGTCGCCCGTGGCCACGGCGGCGTAGGCCCGCGACTGCTCGTCCTTCTCGCTCCAGAAGCCGTCGCGGGTGATCAGGCGCAGCTTCCCCGCCGGGTCCTCCTCGGCCTGGAAGCGCCGCAGCGCCTCCAGCGTGCCGTCGGTCGAGTGGCCGTCGGGCGTGGCGACGCCGGCCGCCCCGGGGGCCGCCCCCTCCACCACGATGATCTCGTGGGCGAACGGGTAGAGCGCCCGCAGGCAGTAGCGCGTAAACGGCTCGCCGTTCAGCACGATGATCCCGAAGCTGACCTTCGGCAGGGGGCTAGGCCCCCCCTCTCCACGGTGGAGAGGGGGCTGGGGGGTGAGGTCCGCAGGGCCGCCGGTCGGTCTCGGCCCGAGCCCCAGGCGCTGCCCCGCGCGCTCGGCCACGAAGGCCGCCGTCGCCCTGGCCAGGCGCGGCGCCGTCAGCGGGCGCCCCAGGCCCTCGCCCTCGCGCCGGTGGAAGGCCCAGAACGCGCGCTCGCGCCGCGCCAGCAGGGCCTGGGCCAGGAAGCGGTCGTACTGGCGCTCTTTGCGCGCCAGCAGGGCCCGGTACTCGCCCTCGTCCAGGTAGAAGCGCCCGTAGCGCCTGATCGCCCGCAGGTTCCCCGGCAGGAAGGAGTTCATGCGCCTGGCGAAGGTCGTTGTGCGCTCGGCGTGGACGCGCGTCACAGTCAGGGGCTCGTGCACG
The DNA here is from genome assembly GCA_035327325.1 of Chloroflexaceae bacterium. Lineage (GTDB taxonomy): Bacteria > Chloroflexota > Chloroflexia > Chloroflexales > Chloroflexaceae > CAIWXH01. Next base: position 1,327 of record DAOLDO010000083.1, read on the forward strand.
AAGCCAAAGTCGCCCTCGCGCAGCAGGTCGAGCATGGCCTCCGTGTCGGCGTGCAGGTTGGCCTCGTTGTAGAAGGGGTCGCGCCGGCGCACCGCCTCGGCCCGCAGCAGGGTCGAGGTTGGCGAGCCGAAGACGGTCAGCCCGTCGAGCAGAAAGCGCCGCCCCAGCTCGCGGCCCGGCACCACCGTCTCGCCCGGCGCCAGCCCGGTCAGGCCCAGTGCCTCGCCCTGGCGCCGCTGGGCGCCCACCACGACGACGCGCGGGTGGGCCTCGGCCAGGCCGACCATCAGCTCGAGGCAGCGCGGCAGCAGCGTGTCGTCGGCGTGGAGCACCTTGCAGTAGGCCGCCTCGGCGGGCAGCAGGGCCATGGCCGCGTTCCAGCTGGCCAGCATGGGCAGGTGGGCCGCGTTGCGCGCGACCGTGATCCGCGGGTCGCGGGCCGCATAGGCCCGGGCGATGGCGTAGCTGTCGTCGTCGCTCAGGTTGTCGAGGATCGCGTAGCGCCAGTGCGGGTAGCTCTGGGCCAGCACGCTCTCGATCGCTTCCGCCAGGAAGGCCGCGCCGTTGTAGACCGGCGTCACCACGCCGACGAGGGGGTGACCCATGCTCAGCGCTCCCGACCGTTGTCGCGACCGCCCGCCGCGGCCGCCTCGCCGCGCGCCCGCACCACGCGGGCCGGCGCCCCCACCGCCACCGCCCCTGGCGGGATGTCGCCCGTCACCACGCTGTTGGCGCCCACCACGGCGCCCCGCCCGATGCGCGCCCCCGCCAGCACCACCACGCCGTAACCCAGCCACACGTCGTCCTCGACCACGATGTCGCCCCGCGAGGTCAGGGGTTGCTCGCGCATCGGCGCGCCAGGGGCTGTGCCGTGATCGTAGGGGAAGAAGGCGCAGGCGGGCGCCACCTGCACGTTGGCCCCGATGCGGATCGAGCGCAGGTAGGCCGACAGCTGGCAGCGGTTCTGAATGTGGGTATCCGCGCCCACGCTCACGCTGCCGCCCTGGCCCACCTCGACCACCGTGTCCTGGTGCAGGTGGGCCCGGTCGCCCAGCTCCACCGGGCCGCCCCCGCGCCCCTGGTAGATCGTCACCCGGTCGCCGAGGAACACGTGGCGGCCCAGCCGCAGGTCGCGGCAGTGGACGCGGGCGCTCGGCGCGATGTAGCCGCGCGGCGTCTTGCGGGCAAGGGCCGCCCGCCCCTTGTAGGGCGGCGTGAACAGCCCCGCCAGCCAGGCGGCCGCCCGCCCCAGTGGGCCGAGGCCGCCCAGGCGGAGCCAGAAGATCGCCCAGCGGGCCAGCAGCTTGTCGCGCATTGAGTCCTCCCGGCTAGCAGAGCCCGGTCACAGCGCCAGCACCCGGTACTTGATGCACCCCTGGAGCCGCCCGACCCGCTGGGCGAAGAACCACAGCCAGAGCCCGAAGCTGCCTTTGTCGCGGATCCTCGGCAGCCGGGCCAGCATCCCCCACCACGAGCGCAGGCTCATGCCTAGCGAGACGACCGGCATGCCCTGGCTCCTGTAGCGCTTGTAGAGCAGCACGTTGTACTCGGCGTAGTTGCGCGCCTGCCGGTAGAGCGCCCGCAGGTCGCCGCGGAAGCGCATATGCAGCACGGCCTCGGGCACGAAGCGCAGCTCCGCCCCGGCCAGCTGGGCCCGCCAGCAGAAGTCGGTGTCGTGCAGGTAGGGCAGCCCCTCGTCGAACGGCCCCACCGCCGCGAACAGCGCCCGCGTGAAGCCCAGGGTGCTCCCGCTGGCGTGGGGCAGGTAGGGCGGGTAGTTGTAGGGGATCAGGCCCCGGGCCTGGCTGTGGCCCCGCGTCTTGCGCACCCAGCCCGCGTTCAGGCGCTCGGTGTCCACGCGGGCCGCCACGAAGGCGTGGCGCGCCAGGGCCTCGCCCATCGCCCGCAGCCAGCCCTCGCCCACCACGTCGTCCGCGTCGCAGAGGGCCACCGCCTCGCCGCGGGCCAGCGCGACGCCCCGGTTCAGCGCGTGGGGCTGGCCCTGGCGCTCGCAGGCGCACACGATGCGCAGGTTCGGCAACCGCGCGCGGTAGCCCTCGGCGATGGCGCGCGAGCCGTCGGTCGAGCGGTTGTCCACCACCACCACCTCCCACGGCTGGTCCCACCTCTGCCGGGCCAGGCTCGCGAGGGTCTCGCCGAGGGTGGCCTCGGCGTTGAAGCAGGGGACGATCACGCTCAGCTTCACACGGCCTCCGGCATGGGGACGGCCCTGGCCACGACGTTGCCAACCCAGGCCGCGTAGGCGGGCGACACGGCGAGGAAGCCCTCGTCCACCAGCTGGTCCACATGCTCGAGGCGCCGCGCCGTCGCCCGCCGGATCTGCAGGTCGGGCGTCTCCTCGAGCACTTTCAGGTAGCGCCGGTACTGGGCCGAGCCCCTGTAGTAGTTGCCCTCGCGCACCGCCGCCCGGCTCTGCTCGAGCAGGCGGTCGAGGAACTTGTAGTGGTAGAGCACGGCGGAGATGTCGGCCACCCTGGCGCCCCACACGTCGTGGGCCACGTGGCCCGCCGGCCGCGCGCCCCGCTCGGGGAACTGCAGCGGGTGCTTGGTCAGCCAGTCCCGCGAGCCGAACAGGGTGTTGCGGATCCCGCCCCAGTAAAGCCCGATCGCCGGGCTGCCCGGCGCGTTCGTCTCGCCGTAGTGCTCGGCGTAGCCCCGCGTCCTGATGTTCGAGATGTCGTAGTAGGGGTAGGTCGCCCGCAGGTCGTCCTCCGGCGCGCTGCCCAGCGCGCCCAGGGGCCCATCGGCGAACATGTCGAGCAGGTAGGCCACCACCGCCGAGTAGCCCCGCGCGTTGAGGTAGCCCAGCAGCCCGCCGAGCGGCAGCTCGGGCGAGTGGGGGTAGTCGAACAGCTCATCAATGTCGAGCAGCAGCCGCCAGCCGCCGGCGCCCCAGTGGCGCAGCAGATGCTCGCGGAAGACCATCTGGTACTCGCGGAAGGGCAGCAGCGAGCGCAGCACCGTCACGTGGTCGTAGGGGCGCAGCAGCTCCAGCGTGCGGTCGGCCGAGCCATTGTCGAGCAGGACGATCTGGCGGACGCCCATGGCCGTGTGGTGCTCGACGAACGAGCGCACGTAGGGCTCGCCGTTGCGCATCAGGCACACCGCCGTGGCCTCCCCGGGGCCGCCCGGCTCCGGCCCTGGCCCCCAGAGCTGCACCAGCTCGCGGCGCAGCCGGGCCCGGCGCACCGCGGTGAGACCCGTCGCGACCAGGCCGGCCGCCGCCGACCCTCGCAGGCTGCGCGCGGCGTCGCGCCCCGTCCGGCCCGCCAGCCTGCCGACGGTCCGCCACCCCTCGATCCTCCCTAGCCGCCTGATCCGACGAAGCATCTCCTTCAGCCTTCAGCCGGGTGGTCGGGGCTCACCGGCGTCTCCCACTGCAGCAGGGGGCGCATCACTCCGTGCAGTCTGCCCGTCCAGTCGCCGCGGGCCGAGTCGCCCTCGTGCGTGTCAACCACCTGGAAGGCGACCGCGTCGGGCATCGAGAACTGCTCCTCGTTCGGGCTCAGGGCCAGCACGATCGGGTTGAGGAAGAAGGTGCCCTCGGCCAGCAGGTTGCCGGGGATTGTCGCCCTGCTGACGTAGCGCCCCGCCGGGCGCGGCCGCCGCCGCCACGCCGGGTCCACATCCAGGGTCACGAAGACCCGCACGCCCTCCTCGTTGTAGACGTGGAAGTGGGGCAGCAGCAGCCGCCCCGGCTCGAGCACCTCGTACTCGATCTCGATCATCACGGGGCGGCGGATATCCATCACGTCGCTCACCTCGCCCAGGTGGTTGCGCGCCCGCACGCCCAGCATGCGCGCGACCGGCCCGCCCGGCGCCTCCTCCGGCGCCCACCTGCGCTCGGCCGTCGTGCCCTGGCCGGCGCTCAGGTAGGCCCCCGCCACCGTGTGCGAGGGGCCGTCCGTCAGCACCGTCCCCTGGTCGAGCAGGATGGCCCGCTGGCACAGGCGGGTGATCGCCGACATGCTGTGCGAGACGAACAGCACCGTGCGCCCGTCCTGCCCCACGTCCTGCATCTTGTTCAGGCACTTCTTCTGGAAGCGCACGTCGCCCACGGCCAGCACCTCGTCCACGATCAGGATCTCGGGCTCGAGGTGGGCGGCCACGGCGAAGGCCAGGCGCACATACATGCCGCTCGAGTAGAACTTCACCGGCGTGTCTATAAACTTCTCGATCTCGGCGAAGGCCACGATCTCGTCGAACTTGCGCACGATCTCGGCCCGGCGCATGCCCAGGATGGCCCCGTTGAGGAAGATGTTCTCGCGGCCCGTCAGCTCGGGGTGGAAGCCGGTGCCCACCTCGAGCAGCGAGCCGACACGGCCGTAGATCGTCGCCCGGCCCCGTGTCGGCTCGGTGATGCGCGAGAGCACCTTGAGCAGCGTGCTCTTGCCCGCCCCGTTGCGCCCGATGATCCCCACCGTCTCGCCGTGGCCGACCTCGAACGAGACGTCGTCCAGGGCCCAGATCGTCTCGCTGCGCGGGCGCCCCGCCGCGGGCCGGCCCCGCGCCGCGCTCGCCAGGCGGCGGAAGGGCGCCGCGACGGCGCCCGCGATCTGGTCGCGCAGGGTGCTGTACTTGGCGCCCCCAACCCCAATCTGGTACGCCTTCCCCAGCTGCTCCGCGCGGACGGCGATGCTCATAATGTTCTCGTGTAGGGCGCGGGGCGAGGGCCCTGCGCCTCCACTCAGCGGCTAGATCACGTCGGCGAACCTGCGCTCGATGCGCTGGAAGAACAGCAGCCCGCTCGCCAGCAGGGCCACGGTCACCGCGGCCGAGAGGGCGATCGTCGCCCGCGGCGGGTCGGTGCCGAGCAGCGCCCAGCGGAAGCCCTCCACCACCCCGACCATCGGGTTCAGCCCGTAGAGCGTGCGCCACGGCTCGCTCAGCAGGCTGCTAGGGTAGACCACCGGCGTCGCGAAGAGCCAGAACTGCACCAGAAACGGCACCACGTAGCGCACGTCCCGGTACTGCACGCTCAGGGCCGACAGCCAGAGCCCCACCCCGATCGCCGTGGCCACCGCCAGCAGCAGGAAGACCGGCAGCAGCAGCGCCGCCGGCGTCGGCGGGACCCGGTACCAGACCATCAGGCCAAGGTAGACCAGGAAGGCGAAGCAGAAGTCCACCAGCCCGCCCAGGGCCCCCGCCACCGGCACCGTCACCCGCGGGAAGTAGACCTTGCGGATCAGCGCGGCGCTGTTGAGCAGGCTGCCGGACGACGCGGCGAGGGCCGTGCTGAAGTACTGCCAGGGCAGCAGCCCCGCGTAGGCGAAGATCGGGTAGGGGATGCCCGGCTCCGACGGCACCTTCGCCAGCCGGTGGAAGAAGACGTTGAACACCACCATGGTCAGCACCGGCTGGATGATCGCCCACAGGGCGCCCAGGGCCGTCTGCTTGTAGCGCACCTTGACGTCCCGCCAGACCAGGAAGTAGAGCAGCTCGCGGAACTCCCACAGGCCGGCCAGGCCCAGCCCCGCCCAGCCCCTGCGCGGCTGGATCACCGTCGCGGGCCGCCCCTCGCCCCCGAGCTCGGACGGCTGCTGTCGCTGCGTCTCGGCGATAGACACCCTAGGCTCTCCTGCAAAGCGGCTCTGGGAGAGTCGGGCTCTCCCACGCCCTCCCCGGCGCCCGGCTACCCGGCGGCCCCGACGGCGCGGTGCTGCTCGTACCACTCCACCGTCTTGCGCAGCCCCTCCTCGAAGCCGGTGCGCGAGGCGAAGCCGAAGCGCTCGCGGGCCCGCTCCACCGCCAGCTTGCGCCGCGGCTGGCCGTTGGGCTTGCTCGTGTCCCAGACGATCGCGCCCGCGAAGCCCGTCACCCGCGCCACCGTCTCGGTCAGCTCCCTGATGCTGATCTCGTAGCTGCTGCCGAGGTTCACCGGGTCGCTGCTGTTGTAGCGCTCGGCGGCCAGCAGGATGCCCTCGGCCGCGTCCTCCACGTAGAGGAACTCGCGCGTGGGCGAGCCGTCGCCCCAGGCCACGATCTCGCGCGCGCCCGTGTCGCGGGCCTCCAGGCACTTGCGGATCAGGGCCGGGATGACGTGCGAGCTGTGCAGGTCGAAGTTGTCGCGCGGGCCATAGAGGTTGACCGGCAGCAGGAAGATCGAGTTGAAGCTGTACTGCTCGCGGTAGGTCTGGCTCTGAACCAGCATCATCTTCTTGGCCAGGCCGTAGGGAGCGTTGGTCTCCTCCGGGTAGCCGTTCCAGAGGTCGTCCTCGCTGAACGGCACCGGGGTGTGCTTCGGGTAGGCGCAGACCGTGCCGAGGGCGACGAACTTCTCGACGCCGGCCCGCCAGCTCTCGTGCATGAGCTGGGCGCCCATGATCAGGTTATCGTAGAAGAAGTCGGCCGGGTGCTCGCGGTTCGCGCCGATGCCGCCGACCCGCGCCGCCATGTGGATGACGAGGTCGGGCCGGGCGTCGGCCAGCAGCTGCCGGATCGCCTCGCGCTCGCGCAGGTCGTACGTGGCGGTGCGCGGCACCACGATCGCCGCCGGCCCCAGGGCGGCCAGTTGCTCGACCACGAAGCCGCCGAGGAAGCCCGCCCCGCCCGTCACCACGACGCGGCGGCCGGACCAGAAACGGCTACGCTCGGGCCAGGACCGGTCGTTGGTCACAAGAGTCCCCTTCGCTCACGCGGCGCGCCCCTCCAGGCCATGATACCCGATCCCCGCGAGGCGGGACGCGGCCCGGCCTGGGCATCGTGGCGCGCCTGGCGGCTGCAATGATGCTCGAATGGTGGCTCGCCATTGAGCATACGGATCTGAGTCGTTCAATGCAATTACAGTTTGTTCACCGCCCCCATGCCCCTACAGCAGCTCCACCTTGGCCCGCAGCGCGGGGCGCAGGCCCCTGGTGGCGTTGCGCGTATCCACCACGCCGGGCGCCAGTTCGGCGATCCGCTCGTACGGGAAGGCGCTGTGGTTGGTGACGATCACGGCGCAGTCGCAGGCCGCCAGCAGGTCGTCGCTCAGGGGCGTCGTCTCGTAGACCTGGCCGTCGTGCCCCTCGAAGCGGGTGATGTGGGGGTCGCAGGCCACCACCCGCGCCCCGTCGGCCGCCAGCAGGTCCATCACCTTGAAGGCCGGCGACTCGCGGTAGTCGTCCACGTCGGGCTTGTAGGCCACGCCAAGTAGCAGCACCGTCGAGCCATTCAGGCTCTTGCGCTGCCGGTTCAGCACCCGCACCACCAGGTCGTGCACGTGCCGCGGCATCTGGGTGTTGATCTCGCCCGCCAGCTCGATGAAGCGCGTGGTCAGGTCGTAGGCCCTGGCCTTCCAGGTCAGGTAGAAGGGGTCGATCGGGATGCAGTGCCCCCCCAGCCCCGGCCCAGGCGTGAACTTCATGAAGCCGTAGGGCTTGGTCGCCGCCGCCTCCACCACCTCCCACACGTCCAGGTCCATGCGGTCGCAGAGCAGGGCCAGCTCGTTCACCAGGGCGATGTTCACCGCCCGGAAGATGTTCTCGAACAGCTTGGTCAGCTCGGCCGCGTCGGGCGACGAGACCGGCACGACCCTGCTGGTGATCTGGGCGTAGAAGGCGCAGGCCAGCTCGGTGCAGGCCGCCGTCACCCCCCCGACCACCTTGGGCGTGTTCTCGACGCTGAAGCCCTTGCTGTTGGTCTGCCCCGGGTCGATCCGCTCGGGCGAGAAGGCCAGGAAGAACGTCTCGCCCACGGCCAGGCCGCGCTCAGCGAGCCGAGGAGCCACCACCTCGCGGGTCGTGCCCGGGTAGGTCGTGCTCTCCAGGATCACCAGCTGGCCCGGGCGCAGGCTGCGGGCGATCTTGTCGCTGGCCGCCTCGATGTAGCTCAGGTCGGGGTCGCGCGTGCTGTTCAGCGGGGTCGGCACGCAGATCACCAGCAGGTCGCACGCGGCCAGGCGCGCCCAGTCGGTGGTCGCCTCGAGGCGGCCCGCGACCCGCAGCTTCGCCAGCGCCTCGGTCGGCACGTCGCCGATGTAGCTCTCGCCCGCGTTCAGGCGCGCCACCCGCTCGGCGCTCACGTCGAAGCCCAGGACGGCGAAGCCCTGGGCGGCGGCCCGCACGGCCAGGGGCAGGCCCACGTAGCCCATGCCGATCACGCCGACCACCGCGGCCCGCGTCTCAATCTTCTCCCGCAGCTCTGCCTCGTAGCTCATACTCTCCCCAGGCTGTAGTACAGCTTTTTGAACGTCCCTGCCGGGTTGGACCAAGGACCAAGGACCAATCGCTCAGCCGCTGTCCGGCCTTGGTCCTTCGTCTTTGGTCTTTGGTCCCGAGCCCCACGCGAACTTCTGGCCCAGAGTAGTCCTCTGTTCAGGGGCGGCCCGCGCCGCGGGGCCCATTGTACCGCAGGGGCCGGGCGGCACTCGTGGTACGATAAAAGGTAGGCCCGCCGCTCAGAAGAAAGGCTCGCTCCCATGGCCTACGCCGCCCTGATGGGCGCCGAGGTGAAGCGCAACGAGGACCCCCGCCTGATCCGGGGGGCCGGCAGCTACGTCGGCGACCTTAAGCTCCCCGGCATGCTCACCGTCGTCCTCGTGCGCAGCCCCTACGCCCACGCCGCGATCCGCGCGATCGACCCGGCGGCCGCCCTGGCCGCCCCCGGGGTGGCGGCGGTGTTCACCGGGCGCGAGCTGCTCGAGCTCTGCGATCCCCTCCCCCTCGCCAGCTCCGGCGAGGGCGGGGGCGGCGCCGCCAGCTACGCCGGCCGGGTGCGCCACGCTCTGGCCGTCGAGCGCGTGCGCCACGTCGGCGAGGCCGTCGCCGCCGTGGTCGCCACAGGCTACGAGGCCGCCGTTGACGCGGCGGCCCTGGTCGAGGTGGACTACGAGCCCCTCCCCGTGGTCGCCGACCTCCTGCGCGCCGCCGAGCCCGACAGCCCGCCGATCTTCGCGGGCCTGCCCAACAACATTGACCACACCCGCCGCCGCCAGAAGGGCGATGTCGAGGCCGCCTTCGCCGCCGCCCACAGGGTCGTGCGCCAGCGCATGGTCAACCAGCGCCTCATGGGCTTCCCCATGGAGGGCCGCGCCGTGGCCGCCGTCCCCGACCCCGCCACAGGCGGCGTCACCGTCTACACCAGCACCCAGACCCCCCACCAGATCCGCTCGGAGCTGGCCAGGGTCGTGCGCCTCCCCGAGAGCCAGGTGCGCGTGATCGCCCCCGACGTCGGCGGCGGCTTCGGGGTCAAGATCGGCAGCTACCCCGAAGACCACCTCTGCGCCGCCCTGGCCCTGCGCCTGAGCACCCCCGTGCGCTGGGTCGAGGACCGCCTCGAGCACGTGGTGGCCACCACCCACGGCCGCGGCCAGGTCTGCGCGATGGAGGCCGCCGTCGAGGCCGACGGCACCGTCACCGCCCTGCGCATGCGCGTCACCGCCGACCTCGGGGCCTACCCCCTGGCCCCCGGCCTGCCCGACCTCACCACGGCCATGGCCGTCGGCGTCTACAAGATTCCCAACGTGGACCTCGAGGCCACCAGCGTCTACACCAACACCACCCCCGTGGCCGCCTACAGGGGCGCCGGTCGCCCCGAGGCCGCCTACTACATCGAGCGCATGATGGACTGTGTCGCCGCCGAGCTCGGTCTCGACCCCGCCGCCGTCCGCCGCAGGAACTTCATCCCCCCAGACGCCTTCCCCTACAAGACGCCCACCGGCCTCACCTACGACAGCGGCGAGTATGACCGGGCCCTCACCCGCGCCCTCGCGCTCGCCCGCTACGATGAGCTGCGCCGCGAGCAGGCGGCGCGCCGGGCGGGCGGCGGCAAGGCCCTCGGCATCGGCCTCGCCTGCTACGTCGAGATGTGCGGCTTCGGCCCCTACGAGAGCGCCCAGATCAAGGTCGAGCCCAGCGGCACCGTGACGGTCACCAGCGGCATCTCGCCCCACGGCCAGGGCACCGGCACCACCTTCGCCCAGATCGTGGCCGACCAGATCGGCGCCGACTTCGCCCAGATCGTCTTCCGCGCCAGCGACACCGCCGTCACCCCGATGGGCGTCGGCACCATGGGCTCGCGCTCCCTCGCCGTGGGCGGCGGGGCCCTCATGCGCGCCGCCGCGAAGGTGCGCGAGAAGGCCCGCCAGCTCGCCGCCCACATGCTCGAGGCCAACGCCGATGACGTCGAGCTGGCCGAGGGCCAGTACCGCGTGCGCGGCGCCCCCGACAGCGCCCTCACCCTGGCCCAGATCGCGAAGCGCGCCTACACCAGCAAGCTCCCCCCCGAGCTCGACCCCGGCCTCGAGGCCACCGACTACTTCCGCCCGCCCGACCTGATCTACCCCTTCGGAGCCCACGTCGCCGTGGTCGAGGTGGACACCGAGACCGGCGCCGTGAGCATCCGAGACTATATCTCGGTAGATGACTGCGGCCCCCGCATCAGCCCGACGATCGTGGCCGGCCAGGTCCACGGCGGCCTCGCCCAGGGCATCGCCCAGGCCCTGCTCGAGGAGGTGGTCTACGACCAGGGCGGCCAGCTGCTCAGCGGCTCGCTCATGGACTACGCCCTCCCCCGGGCCGACCTCTTCCCGCCCTTCACCGTGGACAAGACCGAGACGCCCACCCCCCTCAACCCCCTCGGCGTCAAGGGCATCGGCGAGGCCGCCACGATCGGCTCGACCCCCGCCATCGCCAACGCCGTCGCCGACGCCCTCGCCCACCTCGGCGTGCGCCACCTCGACCTCCCCCTCCGCTCCGAGAAGGTCTGGCGCGCCGCCAACCCGCGCGAGGCGGCCCATGGCGGGTGAGGCGCTGTAGGGGCGCGGCGCGGCGCGCCCCTACAGCGCCCCCATCGCCCCGTACAGCTCGTCGGGTGTGAAGGGCTTGGCGAGCAGGGGCCGGTGGCGGCGAGGGCGGCCCTGGTGGCGGGGCTGCTGGTGTCGCCGCTGATGAAGAGGACCCGGCGGGCCAGCCCGGGGTGGTCGGCGAGCAGCCGCGCGTACAGCTCCAGGCCATCCATGCCCGGCATGCGCAGGTCGCACAGGGCCACGTCGAAGCGCTCGGCCGCGGCCAGCCGCAGCGCCTCGCGCCCGTTCGCGGCCACCATGACGCTGTTGGCGGCGTCGAGGGCCCGCAGGACTACGTCAACCACGGCGGGATCGTCCTCGACGAGCAGCACGGCGCGCCCCTGGGGCCGCGCGGGGGGCGGGGCGGGCGCGGTCGGCGCGACCGCCGCGGCCTGGGGCTGCGTCGGCCCCGCCCGCACCGGCAGCACAATCCGGAAGGCCGCGCCGCCCCCGGGCCGCTCGGCCACCCCGAGGGTGCCCCCGTGGGCGCTCACGATCCCTTGGCAGATGCTCAGGCCCAGCCCCGTGCCCTCAATGTTATGCTGCCGGGCCGGCGTGGTGCGCTCGAAGGCCTCAAAGAGCAGCGCGTGTTCACCTTCCGGGATGCCCATGCCGGTATCCTGCACCAGGAAAAGCACCTCGGGCCCCTGCCGCCGCACACTGAGCAGCACATAACCGGAGGCCGTAAACTTGATGG
>DAOLDO010000084.1:0-12752 GCA_035327325.1 Chloroflexaceae bacterium
GGCGGGCCCCCGCCTCGCTCGGGCCCGCGTAGACCAGGCGCACCAGCCGGCTGAAGGGCGGGTAGCCCGTCTCGCGCCTGTAGGCCACCTCCTGCGTGAAGAAGCCCTTGTAGTCGTGCTCCTGGGCGGCGCGCAGGGCGTAGTGCTCGGGGTTGTAGGTCTGGATGATCACCTGGGCCCCGGCGGTGCGCCGGCCGGCCCGCCCCGCCACCTGGGTGAGCAGCTGGAAGGCCCGCTCGCCGCTGCGGAAGTCGGGCAGGTGCAGGCCGGTGTCGGCGGCCACTACGCCCACGAGCGAGACCAGGGGCAGGTCGAGCCCCTTGGCGATCATCTGGGTGCCCACCAGCACGTCCACCTCGCGGCGCAGCAGGGCGTCGAGCATGCGCCCGTGGGCGCCCTTGCCGCCGGCGGTGTCGCGGTCCCAGCGCAGCACCCGCGCCCCCGGGAGCATGGTCTCCACCTCGGCGGCCACGCGCTGGGTGCCGACGCCGAAGGCCCGCACCCGCGTGCTGAGGCACTGGGGGCAGACATAGGGCACGGGGCCGCGGGCGCCGCACGAGTGGCAGATCAGCAGGGACGCGGGCTGCGCCTCGCGGCGGCCGAGCTCCTCCTCGCTCTCGTAGTGCACGGTCATCGGCCCCGAGCAGGCGCCGCAGGAGACGACGTGGCCGCAGTCGCGGCACATCACGAAGGCCGCGGCGCCGCGCCGGTTGAGGAAGAGGATGCTCTGCTCGCCGCGCCCCAGGGCCTCGTCGAGGGCCTGCTGGAGCGACCGGCTGAAGATCGAGCGGTTGCCCGCGGCCAGCTCGCGGCGCATATCCACCAGGCGCACCGGTGGCAGGGGCAGGGGCGCGGAGCGGGGCAGCCCGTCGGCGCCGAGGCCGCCGCCGACCCGCTCGGGCAGCTCGAGCAGCCTGTAGGCGCCCCGCGTCGCCCGCTCGTACGTCTCAACCGAGGGCGTGGCGCTGCCCAGCACGACCACGCTGCCGGTGAGCTCGGCCAGGCGCAGGGCGGTGTCGCGGGCGTTGTAGCGCGGGCTGCCCTCGTGTTTGTAGGTCAGCTCGTGCTCCTCGTCAACGATCACCAGGCCCAGCTCGGGCAAGGGGGCGAAGACCGCCGAGCGCGAGCCGATCGCCAGCCTTGCCTCGCCGCGGCGCAGGCGGCGCCACTCGTCATAGCGCTCGCCCAGGCTCAGCCCGCTGTGCAGCACCGCCAGCCGTCCGGGGAAGCGGGCCGCGAAGCGCCGCACCAGCTGGGTGGTCAGCGCGATCTCGGGCACCAGCACCAGGGCCTGCCGGCCCAGCCGCATAGCCCGCGCGATCGTGCGCAGGTAGACCTCGGTCTTGCCGCTGCCCGTGATCCCGTGGAGCAAGAAGACCCCCGCCGCCTCGGTCCCGCGCTCCAGCGCGGAGACGATCGCCTCGTAGGCGCCTCGCTGGCCGGGGGTGAGGGGCGGGGGCTGGTCGGGCGGCACGCCGTCGCCCGCCAGCGGGTCGCGCCGCACCTCGCGCTCCTCCAGGGCCAGCACCCCGCGCCGCTCGAGCTCGCCCAGCACGCCGGCATTCGCCCCCGTCGCCGCGTAGATCTCCGCGAGCGGGACCGCGCCGTCGCCCTCCGGCGCCCCCGGCCCACTCTCCCTCTCGCCCCCGCTCACGGCCTCGCCGCGGGCGGCGAGCCACTCGACGACGGCGCGCTGGCGCGGGGCGCGGGCGAGGGCGTCGAGGGCGCTGGGGAGCGCGGCGGGGGGGACCGCGAGGCGGGCGAGGCGCACCCGGCGGGGCCGGGCGGCGGGGGCGGTGCGGGCCTGGCCGCGGGCGACCAGGCCGCGCTCGGCGAGGGCCGCGTAGATCGCGCGCAGCTCGGCGTCGGCGCCGCGCAGGCTCGCCCGCAGGGCCCGCTCGCCCTGCTCGCCGCGGGTGCGCAGCAGATAGAGCACGGCGCGCTCGGCCTCGGGCAGGGCGCCGAGCTCGGCCCTGAGGCCGGCCTCGCTGGCGCGCCAGGTGGTCTCGGCCTCCTGGCCGGTGCCGGGGGGTAGCAGCAGGGCCAGGGCCTCGTAGAGGGGCGCCCTGTAGGTGGCGGCGACCCACTCGGCCAGGGCCAGGCCCGCCGGGGTGAGCCGGGCCTCGGGGTCGCCCAGGTCGTCGAGCTCGCGCAGGCCGGCGTCGTGGCCCTCGGCTGGCGCGACGCCGAGCACGACGCCCTGCACGCGCTTGCGGCGCAGGGGCGCCCACACGAGTTGGCCGGGGCCCACAACGCCCCGCAGCCGCGGAGGCACCCGGTACGAGAGCACCGCCCGCAGCTCGGGGCCCAGGGTCGCGCGCAGGGCGACGTCCGCGATCAGCTCGGTCGGCATGCCCGCCAGTATAGCACGGGGGCCGCCGTGAGGCGGCGGGGCGAGGGCGGCCAGGGGCCTAGCCACACGGCCATATGGCCCGCCGGGGCGCCGTGCTACAATAGGCGCCAATGCCCTACCACGAGCCTGCCATCGCCGAGCGGCGCGAGCTTGGCCCCCTGGCCCTGCTCAGGCTGCACGCCCCCGAGCTCGCCCGCGCCGCCAGGCCCGGGCAGGCTGCCCTCGTGCGCTGCGCCCCCCCCGAGAGCGACGACCCGCTCCTGCGCCGCCCCCTCTACCTCGCCGGCGCCGACCAGGCTTCCGGCCTGGTCGAGCTGCTGGTCGCGCCGGAGGAGCGCGGCCTCGCCTGGCTCGCCGCGCAGCCCGCCGGGGCCCGACTCGACCTGTACGGCCCCGTGGGCGCCGGCTTCGCCCTTGACGGGCGGGCGGGCAACCTGCTGCTCGCCGGGGCCGGGCCCGCCCTGCCCGCCCTGGTCTTCCTGGCCCGCGCCGCCGCCGACCGCGCCTCGGGCGTGGTCCTGCTCGCCGCCGGCGAGCCCGGTCTGCTCCCCCCACCCTACATGCTCCCGCCCGACGTCGAGTATCAGACCGGGACCGATCTGCTCGCCCTGCTCGCCGCCGCCCCCGGCTCGGTCACAGGGCCCGCGGGCCTCCCGGCCTCGGGGTCGCTCATCGCCTGGGCCGACAGGGTCTACCTGGCCCTCGGCGAGGGCCTGGTGGCCGGCGCCGCCGACGCGGTGCGCGCCGGGCGCCTGCGCTGGCAGCGGGGCTTCGCCCAGGCCGCCCTGGCCGGACCTATGCCCTGCGGCCTCGGCACCTGCCTGGCCTGCCCCGTCGAGACCCGCGACGGGACGCGCCTGCGCTGCAAGGACGGCCCCGTGTTCGACCTGCGGGACCTGCGCTAGCGACCGCTGAGGAGCACCCATGGCACTCAAGCTCACCCCGCGCACGTGGCTGGCCCTGGTGGCCCTGGGGCTGGCGATCTACCTGGCCATCCAGGCCCTGCCGCTGCTGCGGCCCGTCTTCCTGCTCCTGCTTGTGACAGCCTTCCTGGCCCTGCTGATCACGCCCCTGGCCGACGCCATGGAGCGGCGCGGCGTCTCGCGCGGCCTCACCACGGGCGCGGCCGTGTTCGGCGCCCTGGCCCTGCTGGCCGGCCTGCTCCTCATGCTGCTGCCGGTGCTGTTCGACAGCCTGAGCCTCCTGGCGGGCGCTATTGACGGCCTCGCGGCGCGGCTGCCCGCCGAGCTCAGCGCCGCCACGGGGCTGCGGGAGCTCGGCGACCTCAGCGGCATGGTGACGGGCCAGGTCGCCGAGGCGATCCGCTGGGCGGCGGGCCAGGCGGGCGGCCTGCTCGGGCAGATCGGGCTGCTCGCCTTCGCCGCCTTCGTCTCCTTCGCGATCATCTTCGCCCTGGTGGGCGACCGGCGCGCCGCCCCCGGCCTGATGAACCTGCTGCTGCCCAAGCGACACCACGCCCGCGCGGCCAGGCTCGCCCGCGCCGTGAGCGAGGGGCTCTCGCGCTGGTTCGTCGCCCAGCTGGCGATCTGCACCTACTACGCCGCGACCTACACCGCCACCCTGCTGGTGCTCGGCGTGCCCTACGCCGTGCAGATCGGCGTGGTCTCGGGGCTGCTCGAGTTCATCCCCTACCTGGGCGGTATCGTCGGCCTGACCCTCTCGGTCCTCGCCGCCGCGACGGTGAGCCCGACCACTGTCGTCATGGTCGTGGTGATCGAGACGGTGATCGGCATGCTGGCGGTCTACGTGGTCGTGCCCTACGTCTTCGCGCGGGCGATCGACGTGCCACCCGCCCTGATCCTCTTCGGGCTGTTCATCGGCGGCCTGGTGGGCGGCTTCTTCGCGGCCCTGCTCACGGTGCCCGCGCTCGCCGTGCTCATGGTCGTGCTGCGCGAGCTGCGCCCCGACCTCTGGCCGGCCGAGCCCGAGCCCGCCCCGGCGCAGGGCGCGGTCGGCGGTCCGGTAGGCGACTGACCGGCGCTGCCGCGGAGTCTGGCGCCCCGCCCTATCCCTCGCCCGACTCGGCGCGGGCCCGCTGCCGCAGGGCGTCGATCGGGGCGAGCCTGCCGGCCTCGTCCTCGTACTGCCAGTGGTCCCAGCCGTTGCAGGCGGGCAGGCCGCCCACGTGGGCGCCCACGGCGTGGATCGAGCCGCGCGTGCCGTCCGCGCTGCGCAGGGTGCCGTCGGCCTGCACCGTGGCCGCCATGTCGCGCCGACCGCGGAAGAAGAGGGGCTGGCCGGGCCGCAGCAGACCCCGCTCGAGCAGCCGGGCGAAGGGCAGCCGCGGCGCGCTGCGCCGGCTCGGCGTGCGGCCCAGGGCCTCGGCGTCGGCCGCGGGCGCCGGCACCGCCGCGATGCGCGCCCTGGCCGCCTCGACGTAGGCCGCCTCGCGCTCGACGCCGACGAAGCGCCGACCGAGCCGCCGCGCCACGGCGCCCGTGGTGCCGGTGCCGAAGAAAGGGTCGAGCACGACGTCGCCGGGGTTGCTGCTCGCCAGGATCACGCGGTAGAGCAGGGCCTCGGGCTTCTGGGTGCTGTGCAGCTTCTCGCCGTTCAACCGCAGCCGCTCGGCGCCCGTGCAGAGGGGCAGGTGCCAGTCGCTGCGCATCTGCTTGCCGTCGTTCAGATTCTTCAGCGCGTGGTAGTTGAAGGTGTACTTCTTCTGGTCGCGCGACTTCCTGGCCCAGATCAGCGTCTCGTGGGCGTTGGTCAGGCGCACGCCGCGGAAGTTGGGCATGGGGTTCTCCTTGACCCACACCACCTCGTTGAGCGTCCAGAAGCCCAGGTCCTGCAGCGCCGCGCCGACGCGGTGGATGTTGTGGTACGACCCGATGGTCCAGAGGCTGCCCGTATCCTTCAGCACGCGCCGGCAGGCCGCCAGCCACGCGCGCGTGAAGCGGTCGTAGGCGGCGAAGTCCTCGAACTGGTCCCAGGCGTCGTCCACCGCGTCCACCACGCTCATGTTGGGCCGCCGCAGCTCCTGGCGCAGCTGCAGGTTGTAGGGCGGGTCGGCGAAGATCAGGTCAACGCTGCGCTCGGGCAGCGCCGCCAGCACCTCGCGGCAGTCGCCGTGGTAGATATGGTCGAGGAGCATGGGCTGGCGGGCGCTCCTTCGTCAGCTGCGCGAGCGCGGCGGCCGCCCTAGCGCAGGTCGCCGTCAATCTCGCGGTAGCTGTCGGTGTACCAGCGGGTCACGGAGCGGTAGCGGTCCTCGGCGCCGAAGAGCAGGCGGCTGACGGCGCTGTTGGGGTCGTCGAGGCCGGTGCCCCCGAGTTCGTCGCTGGCGGCGAAGAGGTAGAGGGGCTGGTAGAGCTGGATCGCGGGGGCCAGCTCGACCCAGCGCTGCTGGAAGGCGGCGTAGTCGGCGCTGCGGGCGGCCAGCTCGGCGTCGGCGCGGGCCGAGTCGATCAGGGCGTCGAGCTGCTCGTCGGCGAGGCCGGCGTAGTTGAGCGCGCCCGCCGAGTGCCAGAGCAGGAAGGGGTCGGGGTCGGGGCCGAGGCGCTGCCAGCCGTGGATGGCCGCGGCGAAGGCGCCGTCGCGCAGGCGCCGCTGCAGCTCGGGGCCGGGCAGCTCGACCACCTCGACCGGCACGCCCAGCTCGCCCCACTGGCGGGCCACCTCGGCGGCGGAGGCCAGGCGCGTGGGCTCGCCGTCCACCAGCAGCTCGATGGCGAGGGGCTCGCCCTCGCGGGCCAGGGCCCCGTCGGGGCCGGGGGCGTAGCCGAGCTCGGCGAGCAGGGCCTGGGCGGTGGGACGGTCGGCGCCGTACCAGCGCACCTCGGGGGTGTAGGCCCAGCTGCCGGGCAGGATCGGCGTGTCGAGGGGCGCGGCCCAGCCGCCGAGGCCCCGCTCGATCAGGGCGTCCTTGCTGAGGCCGTGGGCCAGGGCCCGGCGCAGGCCGAGCTGGGCCAGGGGGCCGTCGCGCAGGTTGAAGCTGAGGGTCGCGTAGGCGTCGAGGGGGACGGCGCTGGCGCGCAGGGTGGCGGGCAGCCCGGCCCTGGCGGCGTCGGCGGTCGCGCCGAAGGCCGTCACGTCGCCGCGGGACAGGGCGGCCTGGGCGGCGGCGGGCGAGGCGATAAAGCGCAGCTCGACCCGGTCAATGTAGGGCCGGCCGCCGAAGTAGGCGTCGTTGGCCGCCAGCACCGCCCCGTCCTCCCGCAGCTCGGCCAGCCTGTAGGGCCCCGTGCCAACCAGCCCGTCGGCGTAGGGCGACTCGGGCCACTGGGCGGGCGGGGTGCCGGCGAGCAGGTGGGCCGGCAGGATGGGCACGCGCGCCGCGCTCAGGAAGGGCGCGTAGGGCGCCGACAGAGTCACGCGCACCGTGTCGGCGTCAATGCGATCCACCAGGGCGTCGCGCCAGGCGGCGGCCAGCAGGGGCTCGCCGGGCTGCTCGAGCACCTGAAGGGCCCGCAGGGTGAAGACCACGTCGTCGGCGGTGACGGGGCGGCCGTCGTGCCAGACCGCGTCGGGGCGCAGGTTGAAGAGGTAGGTCGTGCCGCTCGGGTCGAGCTCGTACGAGGCCGCCAGGGCCGGCTCGATCAGGCCGTCGGCGCCGACCCGCACCAGCCCGTCGTAGAGCAGGGCCCCCAGGTCGCGGCCCACCGGGTCGGCCACGGGGTTGTTGAGCAGCGGGATTGGCTGCGCCGGCGCCCCGACCACCGCCTCGACGTAGGCGCCGCCCGCGAGGGGGCTGGCCACGGAGGCCGTGCGCAGGGCCAGGCGGCCCAGCAGCCCCGCGACCAGCAGGGTGCTCAGGACGGCAATCACGATCTGCCAACGGATGCGGCGCGCCATGGGTCAGGCGGGAGCGGGCGCGAGGCGCCGGGCCGGGCCCGGCAGCTGCGCCGCGGGCCCCCTAGCTGAAGATCGGCAGGCTGGTGACCAGCGCCAGGAGCAGGAAGACCACGGCCAGGGCGATCGTAGACTGGTGCAGGGTCTTCTCGAGGCCGCGCTTGGTGCGGTAGATCGAGCTGGTGTCGCGGTTGGCCATCCCCGCGCTGCGGGCCTGGATCACGACCAGGACGATCAGCACGGTGCTCACGGCGAGCATGGCAATATAGAGGGCGATCTCCACCTGTGTAGCTCCTTCGAGTGATGCCGGCGGCAAGGCCGAGCCAGTATACCACAATCCGCGTTGTGCTATACTTCAAGCAATGCTCGGCACGTGGAAGGACACGGACTGATGTTCGAAGAGGACAAGCCGGCACACGAGTGCGGCGTCTTCGGTATTGTTGCCCCTGATGCTGATGTGGCCCGGCTGACCTTCTTCGGCCTCTACGCGCTCCAGCACCGCGGCCAGGAGAGCGCGGGCATCGCGGTCTCCAATGGCCGCGCGGTGCGCTTCCATAAGGACATGGGCCTGGTGGCCCAGGTCTTCAACGAGGAGAAGCTGCGCCCCCTGGCCGGCTACCTGGCGATCGGGCACACCCGCTACTCGACCACGGGCTCCTCCAAGCTCGAGAACGCCCAGCCCTTCGTGGTCGAGAGCGCCCTCGGCCCCCTGGCCGTCGGCCACAACGGCAACCTGGCCAACGCCGCCTCGCTGCGCCGCGAGCTGCTCACCCGCGGCGTGGGCCTCACCAGCACCAGCGACTCCGAGGTGATCACCCAGATGCTCGCCGGCGGCGAGGGTCGCACCTGGGACGAGAAGCTCAAGGTCTTTATGGTGCGCGCTCAGGGCGCCTACTGCCTCACCGTGCTCACCCGCGACGCCCTGTTCGCCGTGCGCGACCCATGGGGCCTGCACCCCCTCTGCCTCGGCCGGCTGGGCGAGGGCGGCTGGGTCGTGGCCTCGGAGAGCTGCGCCTTCGGCCCGATCGGCGCCGAGTTCGTGCGCGAGATCGAGCCCGGCGAGATCGTCGCCCTCACCGAGGAGGGCCCGCGCACCCTGGCCCACATGCCCGCCCCGCGCCAGGCCGAGTGCCTGTTCGAGTATATCTACTTCGCCCGGCCCGACAGCCAGCTCCACGGCGCCGCGCTCCACGCCGTGCGCGTCGAGCAGGGCCGCGAGCTGGCCCGCGAGGCCCCCGCCGCCGCCGACGTGGTCATCCCCGTGCCCGACAGCGCTACCCCCGCCGCGATCGGCTTCGCCCAGGAGTCGGGCATCCCCTACTCCGAGGGCCTGATCAAGAACCGCTACATCGGGCGCACCTTCATCCAGCCCGACGACCGTATGCGCAAGGTCGGCATCTCGCTCAAGTTCAACCCCCTGCCCGACAACCTGGCCGGCAAGCGGGTCGTCCTGGTGGACGACAGCATCGTGCGCGGCAACACCTCGGGCCCGATCGTGCGCCTGCTGCGCGAGGCCGGGGCCAGCGAGGTCCACGTGCGCGTCTCGTCGCCGCCAATCAGGCACCCCTGCTTCCTCGGCGTTGACATGGCCACCTACCCCGAGCTGATCGCCCACCGCCTCAGCATCGCCGAGATCTGCGCCCACCTCGGCGCCGACAGCCTGGCCTACCTCAGCCTCGACGGTCTGATCCGGGCCAGCCGCCGCGACCAGGCCAGCTTCTGCCGGGGCTGCTTCACCGGCCAGTACCCGGTCGAGATCGAGCTGGTGGACAAAGAGGTCTTTGAGGTGCGGTAGGGGCGCCCCGCGCCCCGCCTCTGCCGCACAGAACACAGGACCATGCGACGCCTCCGTGACCTCGGGGTCGCCGTCGGCGCTATGCCGACCGGCCCCCACAATGCGATCACCGACGTGCCGGGCGTGCTGGTGGGCCACACCACCCTGATCTTCGACGCGCCGGGCGTCGCCCGCACCGGCGTGACCATGGTCGTGCCCCGCGACGGCGCGATCTGGCACGACCACGCCTTCGCCGCCTACCACGTCTTCAACGGCAACGGCGAGATGAGCGGCCTCCCCTGGCTTGACGAGTCGGGCCTGCTCGGCGCGCCCGTCGGCCTCACCAACACCAACCAGGTCGGCGTCGTGCGCGACGCGATCGTGCGCCACGCCGTCGCCAACCGCTACTACGAGAGCTTCTTCCTCCCC
Source organism: Chloroflexaceae bacterium (assembly GCA_035327325.1). GTDB lineage: Bacteria > Chloroflexota > Chloroflexia > Chloroflexales > Chloroflexaceae > CAIWXH01. Next base: position 9,369 of record DAOLDO010000084.1, read on the forward strand.
GTGGTCGCCGAGACCTGGGACGGCCTGCTCAACGACATTGACGCCTTCCACGTCACCGCGGATCACGCCGTCGCCGCGATCGAGGCGGCCGTCGGCGGCCCCGTGGCCGAGGGCAATGTCGGCGGCGGCCCCGGCATGGTCTGCCACGGCTTCAAGGGCGGCATCGGCACCGCCTCGCGCGTCGCGGCCACCAGGAGCGGCCCCTTCACGGTCGGCGCCCTCGTGCAGGCCAACTACGGCGCCCGCGAGGACCTGCGGGTGGACGGGGTGCCGGTCGGCCGCCTGATCGGGCCCGACCAGGTCCCGCTGCCCGCGGAGGCGCCCGGCCCCTCCAGCTCGATCATCGTGATCCTGGCCACCGACGCGCCCCTCATCCCCGTCCAGTGCCGGCGGCTCGCGCGGCGGGCCACGGTCGGCCTGGCCCGCGTCGGCGGCTTCGGCCACAACGGCAGCGGCGACATCTTCCTGGCCTTCGCCACAGGCAACCGCCTGCCCGCCGGGTCGGCGGCGCCCCACCAGCTGCTGATGCTCCCCCACGACCAGCTCGACCCCCTGTTCCACGCCGCCGCCGAGGCCACCGAGGAGGCCATCCTCAACGCCCTGTGCGCCGCCGAGACCATGGCCGGCCTCCACGGCCACACCGCCCACCGGCTGCCCCACGAGGTCCTGCGGGCGATTATGAGCGAGAGAAAAACCCATGACCGCTGAACTCCCGGCCCTGCTCGAGCTGACCCTGGACGGCATCGCCCAGGGCGGCGACGGGGTCGGCCGCCACGAGGGCGTCGTCGTCTTCGCCCGCGGCGGCCTGCCCGGCGAGCGCGTGCGCCTGCGCCTGACCGAGCGCAAGGCCTCCTACGCCCGCGGCGAGGTGCTCGAGGTGCTCGACCCCTCGCCCGACCGCGTCGCCCCCGCGGTGGCCTCGGGCGATCACGCCCCCTGGCGCCATATCGCCTACCCCGCCCAGCTCCGCCTGAAGGAGACCATCCTGCGCGAGCAGCTGGCCAAGCTGGCGGGGATCAGCGACGCGCCAATCGCCCCGATCATCGCCGCCCCGCAGCCCTGGGCCTACCGCAACGCCGCCCGGCTCCACGCCGCGGGCGCCGCCGTCGGCTACTACGCCGCCGGCACCCGCGACCTCGTGCCCCTCAGCGCCGACCCGCTCCTGCTCCCCGCCCTGAACGAGGCCCTGGCCGCCCTCGGCCCCCTGCTCCCGCCCGGCCTGCTCTCCGGCGTGAGCCTGCGGGGCAGCTCAGCCTTCGGCTACGGGCTCGCCGTGCTCCACCCCGCCGAGGGCGCCCCCCTCGGCGAGCTCGACCACCTCGGCGCGGTCTGGCGGGCCCACGCGCCCTCCCTCGCCGGCGCCCTCGTCGAGGGGCGCGAGCTGTTCGTAGCCTCTGGGGTGGGCGAGCTGCACGACAGCCTCGGCGGGGTCACCTTCAGCCTGGGGCCCACCAGCTTCTTCCAGGTCAACGTGCCCCAGGCGGCCCACCTGCTCGAGCTGACCATGGAGGCCCTGGCGCCCGCGCCTGGCGCGCGGCTGCTCGACCTCTACAGCGGCGTCGGCGCCTTCGCCCTGCCCCTGGCCGCCGCCGGCGCCAGCGTGACCGCCGTCGAGGAGCACGCCGCCGCCGTGGCCGACGGCAGGCGCAGCGCCGAGCTGAACGATATTTTCGGGGTGCGCTTCCTGCGCGCCCCCGTCGAGCGGGCCCTGCCTGGCCTCGACGGGCCCTTCGACGGCGTCGTGCTCGACCCGCCGCGCCGCGGCTGCCACCCCGCCGTGATCGAGGAGCTGGCCCGCCTCGCGCCGCCCCGCGTCGTCTACATCTCCTGCCACCCCGGCATCCTCGGGCGCGACCTGCCCCCCCTGCTGGGCGCCGGCTACAGGCTCGCGCGCCTCCAGCCCGTTGACCTCTTCCCCCAGACGCCCCACATCGAGACCGTGGTGGTGCTGGAACGGTGAGATGTGAGGTGTGAGACCCCGACGAGGGCTCCGCTCACAGCTCGCCTTTGCGCCGCGGGCGCCAACTCCCGTATAATGAAGGAGGCTCACGGCCAGCGAGGAAGGTGTGCTGATGGCAATGTACGAGGTCCTGACATCGCAGCCGCCCGATCTGGTCGCGGCCCTCTGCGAGACCTGGCCGAGCATCTCCGAGCAGCTGGGCGCGGTCGAGGCCGAGGCCGGGCACGAGGCGCGGCTGAGCGGGCTGCGCCACATCGGCTCGATGTGGTACGCCCAGGGCGGCGCCGCCGAGGTGCTCACCGAGCTGGGCCTCAACCTCGCCGAGCGCCTGAAGATGTCCCAGGGCCTGGTGGTGAGCGAGCTGCTGCTGGCCTACGGCGCCGCCCAGGAGGAGCAGCGCACCCGCGAGTGGGAGGCCCGCCTGCTCGCCAGGGCCAACGAGCTCGACGGCCTGCACCAGATCATCTCGGCCGCCAACTCGACCCTCGACCTCGACACCTCGCTGCTGACCGTGGTCGAGACGGTCGCCAAGGTGGTCGGGGTCGAGGCATGCTCGGTCTACCTCTACGATAAGCACCGCGACGAGCTGGTGCTCAGGGCCACCCGCGGCCTCAACAGGGCCGCGATCGGCCAGGTGGTCTCGCACCTTGGCCAGGGCGTGACGGGCTGGGCCGCCCAGCTCGGCCACCCCGTCGCCGTGCGCGACGTCTGGCAGGAGCCGCGCTTCAACGTCGAGCCCCAGCTCGGCGAGGAGCCGTTCCGCTCGATGCTGGCCGTGCCGATCGTGCTCTTCAGCGCCGAGCGCTTCCAGTTCAGCGCCGACAAGCTCCAGGGCGTGATCACCGTGCAGACGACCGGCCCGCGCGATTTCTCGCAGGAGGAGATCTCGTTCGTCGAGGTGGCCGCCGGCGAGCTGGCCTTCTTCATCGCCAACGCCCAGCTCTACCAGCAGACCGACGAGCGCCTGCACCAGAAGCTGCGCGAGCTGACCACGCTCCAGCAGGTCTCCAAGAGCATCGCCGAGCAGATCGGCCTGCGCGACGTGCTCAGCCTGATCGCCGAGAAGGCCGTCGAGCTGGCCCAGGCCGACCGGGCCGCGATCTTCCAGATGGGCGACGACGGCCACCTGGTGCTGGTGGCCAGCCACGGCGGCGAGGGCGACGGCGTGCGCGACTTCATCATCCAGACGGTGCGCGACAGCCGCCCCCTGGCCGTGATGAACGCCTACCAGGACGACCGCTTCCCCGAGCTGGCCCAGGTCGCCCAGCGCGAGAGCTTCCACTCGCTGTTCTGCATGCCGCTCAGGGCCCGCGAGCGCACGATCGGCGGGATCTGCCTCTACAAGCGCGAGCCCCCCCTCTTCGACTACGAGCAGGTGCGCCCGCTCAGCACCTTCGCCGACGAGGCCGCGATAGCGATCGAGA
>DAOLDO010000085.1:0-12704 GCA_035327325.1 Chloroflexaceae bacterium
CTCCCTCCCGCCGTCGAGGCCCGCCTGCTCGAGCGCGTGGCCGCGCGCCTCCGGGACGGGCGCCACGCCCTCTGAGGCCCCAAGCCGCTCGCGCGAGGGCAGCGCCCCTCTCACCCCTCCAGCAGCGCCCCCAGCACCGCCGCCGTCACCGCGTGGTGCCTGTAGGGCGGGGGCGTGCGCCGCGGGTAAGTGCGGTTGCTCAGCATCACCAGGGCCAGGTCGCGGGCCGGCACGCACACGATCGCCGGCCCCGTGAAGCCCGTGTGGCCGAAGCTGCCTGCCGGCGCCGCCCCCATGAAGTTCGCCCGGTCGAGCATCCAACCCAGGCCGCTGCGCACCGGCTCCCCCGTCGCCGTCGCGAGACCCGCCGTCTGGTCGCGCAGCGCCGCCGCCACCGTCGCATCGCGCAGCAGCTGGCGACCGCCCCAGGCGCCGCCCTGCAGCCACATGCGGGCGAGGCGCTCGAGCTCGGCAGCCGTGCTGAACAGGCCCGCGTGTCCGGCCACCCCGCCGAGGGTGCAGGCGCTCTCGTCGTGGACGACGCCGTGCACCAGGCCACCCCTCCAGCCCTCGTCCCACTCCGTCGGCGGGATGCGCGGGCGCAGCCCCTCGGCGGGCCTGAAGTCCGTCTCCGCCAGATCCAGGGGCGCGAGCACCAGCTCGCGCAGGGCCAGGTCGAGGGGCGCGCCGGCCAGCGCCGCGACGATCTCGCCGAGCAGCAGGCTGTTGATGTTGGTATAGGCCACCCGGCTGCCGGGCGGGTGCAGGGGCCTGGCCGCCCACACCGCCGCCCGCACGCCGTCGCCGCCCGCCTCGCGCAGCGCCGACAGCCGCAGGTCGAGGCCCGAGCAGTGGGCCAGCAGGTGGCGCACCGTCACGCCGCGCGCCGCCAGCCCCGGCAGGTAGCGGCGCGCCTCGGCGTCGAGCTCGAGCAGCCCCGCGTCGTGCAGCACCAGCGCCGCCGTCGCGGTGAAGACCTTGGTCAGCGAGGCGATGTCGAACAGGTCGTCGCGGCCGACCGGCCGCGTGCCGGGGTCGGCGTACATCGTCGTGCCGTAGGCGGCGTGATGGACGACGCGGCCCCCGCGGGCTGCCAGCACCACGGCGCCGGGGAAGATCCGCTCGCCGATGGCGCCCTCGACCAGGCTGGCGATCATAGTGGGCCCTGCTAGACAAGGGGACGTATGCGCCTTACAAGCTCGCGTCGCCGCAGACCTCACCCCCGCCTCGCTCCGCTCGGCTCCCCTCTCCGTGTCGGAGAGGGGGTTGGGGGGTGAGGTCCGCGACCTTCGCGTGGAGCGAGCCCAACTGAAGCCCTGTCTTAGCGCACGAACACCCCGCGGCGCACGGCGATCTCCAGCACCCACAGCCCCAGAGCCAGGCCGAGCAGCCACGGCCAGAGCCCCTCGCCCTCGGCCGCCGCGGGGGCCGGCGCCTCGCCTGGCGCCACCTCGGCGAGCACCTCGCCGCCCGTCGCCGCGGCCAGGCCCTCGAGCAGCGCCCTGGCCGCCTCCGCGTCCGGCTGCTGCCGGTACTCGGGGGCCACGGGATGCACGTAGCCCACGTCGCGCTGCTGGAGGCCGCTATCGCGCAGCAGCACCACCGAGATCACATAGGCGCCGGGGTTCGGCAGCGTCAGATCCTGCGTGTAGCGGCCCGGCGCCGTCTGGCGCACGTCGAAGCTGCGCTGCGTGCCGTCGGGCAGGGTCACGCGGGCGTTCACCGCCGCCAGGTCGAGCGGGCCGCCCCCCGGCTGCACGGCGTCCACCAGCAGGCGGGCCCCGCCGGGGCGCGGCTCGACCCGTACCTGCAGGGGGCCGCTGTCGGGCTCGGGCAGCGTGTAGCGCACCGCCTGGGCCCAGAAGCGCTCGAAGCCCGCCCAGCGCGTCCACTCCGCCGCCCACGGGTCGCCGACCGAGGGCGTCCAGGCCACGGCCCGCCCGAGCCCGTACTGCCACACCGCCAGCAGCGGGTCGTCCTCCGGCGAGCGCAGCACCACCTCGGCCTCGTCGCGCGGCGTGACGGCCACGTAGCCCCGCAGGCCCGGCAGCTCGACCGGCGCGAAGTCGCGCACGATCGGGTGGGGGCGGCTCAGGCTGGCCTGCAGGTCGCCCTCGACCACCGGGTCGGCCCGCGCGATCTCGCTCTCGAGCAGGGTCAGCCGCGGGATGTCCTCGGGCTGGTCGGCGTAGTAGTAGCGCCCGCCGCCCCAGCGCGCCAGCTGATCGAGCAGGGCCGTGTCCGAGTCCTCGCCGATCGCGATCGTCGAGAGCGTGATCTCCGCGGCCCGCGCCGTTTCCACCAGGCGCTGGTAACTCCCGTAGTCATTGGTGAAGCTGCGCCCGTCCGTCAGCAGCACCGCGTGGCGCACGCCCGTGGGCTGCTGGGCCAGGGGCGGCAGCCCCATCGCCAGGGCCGCCTCGATATCGGTGCCGCCGCCGCTCGGCAGATCGGTCACCGCCTGCTGGATGCCGGCCAGGCTCGCCGCGTCGCCCACCTGCTGGAACTCGACCACCCACAGAGTGGTCGTGTCGAACGAGAGGATGCCGATGCGGTCCTCCGCCCGCAGGCTCTCGGTGGCGAGGATGGCCGCCTCCTTGGCCATGTCGAACTTGCTCACGCCCAGGGCCGCCGTCATGCTCGCCGAGCGATCGACGATCAGCAGCAGCGCGATCTCGCCCCGCTGCGGCCGCGGCGGCGGCTCCATCGTCACCGGCAGGGCCTCCTCGAGCGGCGTGTCCCTGTAGGCGCCGAGGGTGTAGGAGTTGCGCCCGCCCACGGCCACCAGGCCGCGCCCCTCGCTGCGCACGAACTCACGCACGCCCGCCATCTGGTCGAGCGAGAGCGAGGCGGCCGGCACGTCGAGCAGCACCATGCCGTCGAAGGCGTCGAGGGCCGCCAGGTCTGTGGGCAGCTCGCCGGGCGCCGCCCGCCGCGTCTCCACGCCCTGCCGGGCCAGGGCGTCCGCGACCATGGCCCCGTCCTCGGGGCGCTGGGCCACCACCAGCACCCGCGGCGGCGGGTTGACCACGGCCGTCGCCCCGCCGAGGTTGTTCTGCGCGTAGGTGTCGCCCTCCGCCAGCTCCAGCTCGGCCCGCAGGCGCACCACGCCAGGCGCCCCGGCCGTGTGGCGGAAGGTGAACAGCTCGTCGCCGGGCGCCAGCAGCACCTCCTCGTCGCCGAGCAGGGCCTCGCCCTCCCACAGGCGCAGCCTGCCGGCTACCGGGGCGCCGGCGCCGGGAGGGGGCGTGTGGCGCACGCCGATCTCGATCGGGAACTCCTCGCCCACCCGCAGGCTGGTCGGCGCGCTCACCGCGGTGATCAGCACCTCGGGCCTGGCCGCGGGGGCCACCGGGACCACGTCAATCGTCACCCCGGCCTCGGCGGCCAGGCGCGCCTCGGCCAGGGCCTCGGCGCCCGCCAGCCCGTCCGAGAGCAGCACCACCCGCCCGCCGCCCGGCAGCAGCGCCCGCGCCGCCCGCACGCCCCCCGCCAGGTCGCTCGCCGACGGGTCGGGCAGCGCCGGGGTCTCCTCGGGGCCGGGCGGGCGCTGCGGCCCGCTCACCACCCCGGCGCCCACGTAGAGCACCTGGGCGCCGCCGGCCCGCGCCAGCTCATCGGCCTGGGCCCGCAGCCCCGCCCGCGTCGCCTCCGGCAGGCTGTCCGACTGGTCAACCAGCACCACCATCGGCCCCTCGGGGGGCGGCGCCGCGCCGAGCAGCGGGTCGGCCAGGGCCAGCACCAGGGCCGCCAGGGCCAGCAGGCGCAGGCCCAGGGCCGCCGGCGCCACGCGCATGCCCCGCCAGCGCCAGAGCAGCACGACGGCCGGCAGCAGCAGCAGGAGCCAGAGCAGCTGTGGGTTCGTGAAGATCATCTATCCGCTCAGCGCTCCTTGTTCCGGTTCAACAGAAAGACCGCCAGCATCGCGCCGGCCACGCCCACGATCAGCACGACCACCAGGAGCATCAGCAGCATCGCCATGGACATACCCTCCTCCCCTGGCGCGCCCGCGCCGCCCCGGGCATTAGCCCTCCCCCAGGGCGCGCCGCCGGCCGTGGACATAGAGCCACTCGAACATCATGACCGCCAGGGCTGCCGCGGCCAGCCACGGCCAGAGGGGCCGCGCCTCGTCGCCCGCCACGCTGACCAGGGCCGCCGCCGGCGGGGTCGGGGGCAGCGCCCGCGGCGTCAGGTCCGCTTCGAACGGCGCGCCGGCGTTCACCGGCAGCCGTCCCGTGTACAGCGCCCGGCCCTCGGCCTGCTCCACCAGCGTGTACACCCCCGGCTGGTCGAGGGCCAGCGGCAGGGCCTCGCCGGGCGTTACCTCGAGCACCGCCACCGACCCGTCGGGAGCGCCCAGCTCCACCCGCGTCGCCCGCGGGTCGGGCGCGACGCGCAGCGCCTCGCCCAGCAGGGCCGAGGCCGGCAGCGCCGCCGGGGTCAGGTCCCGCACCGTGCGCGCCGTCAGCAGCGGGAAGGCCAGCCGCGTCACCAGGTTGCCCTCGGCCAGGTCGAAGGCCCAGATCGCCACCTCGCTCCGCCCGGTGTGCCCGCGCATGATCAGGGGCTGCTCGCCGCGGGCGAGCAGGGTGCTCGCCCACTCGGGCGGGGCCACCTCGCGCGCCGCGCCGAACTCGACACTGCCCAGGCTCAGCCCGTCGAACAGCTGCGCCCCCGCCCCCCTCGTCCGCGGCGCGCCGGCGTCGAGGCCAGCCGCTCGGGGCCGCGCGCCCACGTCGAGCAGGGGCGACCCGGGCGGGGGGTTCACGGCCAGCACGCCGCCGGCCGGCCAGGCGCCGGGGAGGTAGCCGTCGAAGATCGTCAGGTCCGCCGCGCCCGCCTCGACCGAGCCGGCATACCGGGCGGTCGGGAGGGTCGTCACCGTCACGCCCTGCAGGGCCCGCAGGGCCCGCTCGAGAGCCGCCGGCGCGTCCGACACCAGCAGCGCCCTCACGGCGCGGGTCTGGTCGAGGCTGATCGTCGCCACATCGTCGGCGGGCAGCCCGTCGGCGCCGTCGAGCTCGGCCCGCAGCTCCCCGATGCCTCGCGGCACCGCCCAGGTCAGCTCGGCCTCGCCGGCGGGCTGCAGGCTCACCGCCCGCGTGTCGAGCAGCTGGCCGTCGCCGAACAGGCGCACGACAGTGCGCAGGGGCGTCTGGCCATAGTTGACCGCCCGCGCGTAGACCTGCACCGGCCCCACGGCGCCCCGCTGCCGCGACGCCAGGGCCACCAGGGCCCTGTTGTCGAGCGGGCCGCCGACGCCCATCCACTCGACCGGCAGCGCCGCGGGGCGGGCCGCCAGGCCCTCCATCAGCGGCGCCGGGAAGGCCGCGTCGGTGATCACCACCACGCGGGCCCCGTCGCGGCCCTGCAGTGTCGCCTCCGCCAGGGTCAGGGCGCCGGCCAGGTCGCTGCCCGTGCCGCCGGCCCGCAGCCCCTCCAGGGCGGCGAGCAGCCGGGCCGACCCGTCGGGGCCCGCGCTGTCCACGAGGCGCGGGCGCGGGCCGGCCGCGATCAGCGTGACCGTCTCCTGGGCGCCGAGGCCGCCGATGATCGTCCGGGCCCGCGCCTGGGCCGCCTCCAGCCGCGTCCCACCCAGGCCGGGCGCCGGCGCGGCCATGCTCGTCGAGGTGTCAATCACCACCGCCGTGTGGCCCGTGCCCCCGAACAGGGCCAGGCTCCACTGCGGGCGCGCCAGAGCCAGGGCCAGCAGGGCCGCCCCCAGCAGGTGCAGCAGCAGCAGCAGGGTCAGCGGCAGCCGCCTGCGCCGCTGGGCCTCCTGCTTGCGCGGCATCAGCTGCCAGAGCAGCAGCGAGGGTACCACCACCCGGCGCCGGCGCTCGCGCAGCATGTGCAGGATGATGATCAGGGGGAGCGCCAGCAGCGCCAGCAGTCCGAGGGGCGCGAGAAGACTCATGGTCTCATTTCTTATGTCAACACTCGACGTACCCGCAGGTATGGCACCACCTGGCGCTCGAGGGGCCAGTGGCTCATCACGGGCGCGTAGGTGGCCCCGCGCCGCGCGCAGATCCGGCCCAGGCCCTCGCGCCACGCCGCCGCGCTGCGCCTGTAGGCCGTCAGGGTCTCCTCGTCGAGGGTCAGGGCCAGGCGCTGGCCGGTCTCGCTGTCCTCCAGCTCGAGGGGCCCCTGCAGCTCGGGCCGCAGGTCGCGCTGGTCGAGCAGGTGCAGCACCACCGTCTGCCAGCGCGGCGGGGCCACCGCCCGCAGCGCCTCGTCCAGGCTATCGGACGCCAGCAGGTCCGAGCAGATCACCATGATCCCGCCCTGGGGGTTGCGCAGGGCGTGCTGCTGCACCACCGCGGCCAGGCGCGTATCGGGCTGGGGCGCGATCCGCTCGACGTAGCGCAGCAGCTCGAGGGTGTGGGCCTTCCCCTGAGCCGGCCCGAAGGACCGCAGCGCCGTCGGGCCGAACGGCACCACCTGGAGGCGGTCGCTGTGGGCGAGGGCGAGGTAGCCGAGGGCCCCGGCGATCTGCTGGGCCAGGCGCAGCCGGGGCGGGGCGCCGACCGTCATGCTGCGCGAGGCGTCCACCAGCAGGTGGACGTGCACGTCCTGCTCGGCCTCGCCCAGCTTGACCAGCACGTGGTCCTGGCGGGCGTAGGCGTTCCAGTCCACGTAGCGCAGGTCGTCGCCGCTGGTGTAGGGCCTGTGGTCGCTGAAGATCGTCGCCGGCAGGCGGCGCCGGCTCGGATGCTCGCCGCTCGACGGGTTGCCCCGCAGCGTCCGCTGGGCCTGCAGGCTCATGCGCTCCATGCGCCGCAGGAACGCCTCGTCGAACAGACGCTCGCCGGGCCGCGGCCCCGGCCGGGCGCCCACCCGCCAGAGGCGAGGCCGCTCGCCTTGGTCGCCGGGCTCCGGCGGCCGGGCCGCCCTACGGCGAAAAATAGTCCTGAACCACATCGCGTAGATCCGCCGGGATGCGCAGCGGGTCGTCGCCGACCTCGACACGCTCGCCGCTCTGGCTGCCGCGGGAGAAGCCGCCGCCCGCGCCGCTGCCGCCGCCCTGGGCGGCCTGGCCGCCGGGCTCGCCGCCCGTCGGGGTGTTGCCGGGCCCGTCGCTCTCGAGCTCGAGGGGTACGCCGTCCACGCCGAGGCGCTCGCCGCTGCCCTCGCGCTGCTGGCCCGGCAGCGTGCCCAGGCCCGCCCCGCCGCCCTGGCCCTGCCCCTGGCTCTGCCCCTGGCCATCGCCCTGCCCCTGGCCCTGCCCGTCCCCGGGCTGCTGGCCCTGGCCGAGCTGCTCGACCGCGTCTGCCAGGTTGTCGATCGCCTCCGCCGGCGAGCCGCCCGTCGGGGCGACGCCCGCGGCGCTCTCGCGGATCTCCTCGGCTAGGCCGGGGTTGTTAGGGGCGATCTGGTCGGCGGCCTCGCGCAGCGCCTGGGCCAGCTCGGCCCGCGCCTGGTCCGAGAGCCCGCCCGACTGGCCGGCCAGCTCCCGCAGGCTTTCCGCCGCGCCCCCTGGATCCCCCCGGTCCAGGGCCTCGGCCGCTGGACGGGTCACGCTCTGGCCGCGCAGTGCGTCGGCCAGGGCGGCAGCGGCGGCCGCGTCCGCGGGTGCGGGCACAAGGGCCGTGCCGGGGCCGGGGCCCGGCTGGCTGCCGGGCGGGGGCTGGAAGGGCTCCTCGGGGAACTGCTCTTCGGGGCTGGGGGCGGCGGCCAGCGGGGGCAGCGGCTCCGCTGCGATGTCAGGCAGACCCGGGCCGACGCCCGCGAGCAGCAGCAGGCCCAGCAGCAGCAGCGCCAGGGCCGCCACCAGCCCCAGGTCCGACCAGGGGAAGCGCTGGCGCGCCGCGACCTGCCGCCTGATCTGGGCCAGGGTCCGCCGCGACTGCTCGTGCAGGTAGGCGCCCACGCCCTCGGCCTGCGGCCCCGCCTCCAGGGCCGTCGTCAGCTGCTCGTTGAGCCCGAAGCGCCGGTCGAGGCGGCGCGCCACCTCGCCCGAGCCCATGCGCGGCCGCAGCACCAGTACGGCGCCCATGGCGATGCAGCCCAGGGCCGCCGAGGCGATCCAGGTCCAGCGCAGCGGCCAGCCCGCCAGCAAGTGCATGCCCACAGCCACGCAGACCAGCGAGAGGGCCAGCACGCTCGCCCGCAGCAGGATGCGCACCCCCCGCCGCGCCCAGCGGTCGCTCGCCAGCCTGTCCAGTTGAATCTGTAGGGAGTTCCGCACCCTGTCAGTATACCCGGGACGAGAAAGCCGCGTCAAAGCCAATCCGCCCCTCTCAGTCAACTCTCATCTCCTCGCGGTGCGCGCTCACTTCGTTCGCTGGGGTGAGGCTTGTTCGCTCCGCTCACGCGCGGGGGTGAGGCTCACTCCGTTCGCGCGGGTGATCCGGTCAGGGCGAGCGGCAGCGAGCCTCACCCGGCGAGCACAGCGAGCCTCACCCGGTCAGCAGGCTAAAGACCACCACCCCGTGGCGCCACTGGGCCCGCAGGCGCAGCCCCGCCGCCGCCAGGCCCAGGTTCAGCTCGTCGAGCGTCGGGAAGGCGATCCCGCCCAGACTCAGCGCGCCCTGGAGCGCCCGGCCCGGCCCCGTCTCCGCCCGCGCCAGGCACATCATCGCGCAGCGCCCCATTGGGGCCATAGCCCGCCGCAGCTCCGCGAGAGCCCCCGGCACATCGCCGATCTCATTCAGCGAGCCGCCCATCGCCAGCCCCGTCGCGGACCCCGAGGCGAAGGGCAGGGCCTGGGCCTTGGCGCGCACGTAGCTCACCCGCAGCCCCTCGGCCCGCGCGTAGGCCCGGGCCTGCCGCAGCATCGGCAGCGCGTGGTCCACCCCGACCACGGGCCCTGCGGCCCCGCCCTGTGCCCGCGCCAGGGCCCGCGCGTACAGCCCGTTCGAGCAGGCCACGTCCACGATCAGGCCGCCCGCCGCGGGCCCAACCAGCCCCACGATCAGCGGCAACTCGCGCTCGTAGCCGAACGGCTCGCCGCTCAGCAGCGACAGGGCCCGCGGCCGCCAGGCCCGCTCGTAGCCCCACGCCGTCGGCGGCAGGTAGTTCGCCAGCTGGGCCGGGCTGTCCGGCAGCGCCAGCGGCCCCAGCAGGTCGGCCACGCCGCCCTCGATGCGGTAGATCGCCCCGCAGGCCGGGCAGCGCAGCTGCCCCGCCACCAGCTCGCCGTCCCCTGCTCGCCGCGCGCCCGACCCCAGCTCCAGCCGCGCCTCCGCGTCCCGCGGGCACGTCAGATACTCCAGCGCCTCAGCGTACATCGGCTAGCCCGGCAGCCAGAGGGCCGCTCTGTGCGTGGCCTGGCTCACGCCTGCAGCGCCGGCTCGTCCGCCGCCAGGCCATCAACCAACGGGTCCTCGAGGCGGCCGCCCTCCACCAGGCCGAGGAACAGGTCGAGCAGCTGCGGGTCCCACTCGCGCCCACGGCCCTCGCGCAGGCGCCGAAGCGTCTCGTCGAGGCCCAGGGCCTTCCTGTAGGGCCTGTCGGTCATCATCGCGTCGTAGGCGTCCACGATCGCCACGATCCGCGCCCCGACCGGGATGTCCTCGCCGCGCAGGCCGTCCGGGTAGCCCGCCCCGTCCCAGCGCTCGTGGTGGTGCCTGATGATCGGCGCCACCTCCCCCGCGAAGCGCATCGGCGCCACGATCCGCGCCCCGTACTCCGGGTGCTGCTTGATCTGCTCGTACTCCTCGGACGTCAGCGCGCCGGGCTTGCGCAGGATGGCGTCGTCCACCGAGATCTTCCCGATGTCGTGCAGCAGCCCCCCGAAGCGGATCGCCTTGAGGCGCTCCTGCGGGAGCGCGGCGGCCATGGCCAGCTGCTCGCTGTAGCGCGAGAGCCGGCGCAGGTGGCCCTCGGTGTAGGCGTCCTTCGCCTCTACCGCCAGGGCCAGCATGAAGATCACCCGCTCCGTCCGCTCCAGCTGGTCGGTCAGGCGCTTGATCCGCAGCTGCGACCTGATGCGCGCCCGCAAGAGGCTCTGCTCGAAGGGCTTGGTCAGAAAGTCGTCGGCGCCCACCTCCACGCCCCGCTGCCGGTGCTCGCGGTCGTCCAGCCCCGTCAGCATCGTGACCGGGATAAGCGCCGTGGCTTCGTTATCCTTCAGCCGCTGGCAGACCGCGAAGCCGTCCAGCCTGGGCATGGTCACGTCGAGCAGGATCAGGTCGGGCGCCTCGCGCTCCACCAACTCCAGGGCCTCCAGCCCGTTCGACGCCGTGATCGCGGTGTAGTCGTCCCGCTTGAGGATGCGCACGAGAAGATCGACAATCGCTGGGTCATCATCTACAACCAGGATCTTCGCCGACACGTCCGTCCCTTTCCGCAGGGCCACCTACCCGCGATGCGCGCCGCCCTGTCACATGTGCTCGATCGAGTGGTGCCCTACGCTGGGCATGCCGCTCAGACCATCATAGCACCAGCGTGGCGCTATAGTATAACACTCGCTTAACCGATCAGAAACCATCAACGACAGTGGCTCGCAGGCTCAGGGTCGGCGGGGGCAGCGCCTCGCCCCCCGCCAGCCGGTCGAGGTGCTCGCGCAGGGCCAGCAGGTCGAGCCCCCCGTACTGGTGGGGCAACGTCGCCAGGCGCGACCGGCTCTTCGCCCAGTTCAGGGCCAGGCCGCGCCTGTTGCCCTGCTGCCACTTCACCAGGGCCGCCGCCGCCTGGATGATCGCCTTGTAGAACTGCCTGTCGTCGCCCTCGGCCGCGAGCCAGCACGCCTCCCACTGCTCGTGGGCGTGCCAGTACTGACCCGCGTTGAACAGGCGGATCCCCTCAAGGTAGGCGGGCGGGTGCGGCATACGACTACCTGTAGGAATCAGAAAGGGAGGCCGTGGCCTCCCTTTCTGCTGCGCTGACGGCGCGATCAGGCGCCGCACGTCCCGCAGCCGCCGCCGGCCGGGGCCGCGTCCTCGTCCTCGCCGCCGCTCGCGGTGCGGAACGAGTGGCCGCAGCCGCAGCTCGAGACGGCGTTCGGGTTGTCAATCTTAAACCCGCCGCCCATCAGGCTATCCACATAGTCGATCGAGGCGCCCAGCAGGTAGCTGGCGCTGATCGGGTCCACCAGGACCCGCAGGCCGCCCGCGGCGAACTCGTTGTCGCCCTCGCGCGTCTCGTCGTCGAAGGTCATGCCGTACTGCATGCCCGAGCAGCCGCCGCCGGCCACGAACACGCGCAGGGCGTAGTTGTCAAGCTGCTTCTCGCGCATCATCGCGAGCAGCCGGCCCGAGGCGGCCTCGCTCACGCTCAGCATGGGCTGCACCGGCGTCAGCTCGATCAGGTTGTGCTCCAGCGTCGTCATTCCAGCTCCTCCTCACACATCCTAGTCGTCGCGCCGCGGCCCCTACAGGTCGAGGCGAGCATTTTCCGTGCCCAGTATAACAGGTTTCCCCGACAAATGCTAGATCGCGCTATCGAAAAAACCCTGGGGGGGTATCTCCGCGGCGCCCCGCCCCCCGCCGACACCGCCCCCCTACAGCACCGCCCGGTCCACCACCATCGCCACGAACAGCAGCGCCAGGTAGAGCAGGCTGTACTTGTAGAGCCCCCAGATGCTCGCCTGGTCGCCCTTCCGCCACACGTCCCAGGCGTAGCGCATGAAGATCGCCCCGAGCAGCCCCGCGCCCACCAGGTAGATCCACCCCATCGCCCCGATCGGGGTGAGCAGGGCGCTCAGGGCCACCAGCAGCGCCGAGTAGACCAGGATCTGCCAGCGCGTCTCGGCCTCCCCCGCCACCACCGGCAGCATGGGCACGCCGGCCCGCGCGTAGTCCTTCTGCTTCACCAGGGCCAGGGCCCAGAAGTGCGGCGGCGTCCAGTAGAAGACGATGGCGAACAGCAGCACTGCCGCCACGCTCAGCTGCCCCGTCACCGCCGTCCAGCCCACCAGCGGCGGGATCGCCCCCGCCCCGCCGCCCACGACGATGTTCTGCCAGGTGCTCCGCTTCAGCCACTGCGTGTAGAGCCACGCGTAGTACACGATGCCAAGGGTCGAGAAGAAAGCCGCCAGGGGCGTCGTGAAAACCAGCATCACAACCACCGAGAGCGCGCTCAGGGCCAGGCCGAAGACCATGGCGCTGCGCCGCGAGATGCGCCCGCTCGGCACCGGGCGCCTGCTGGTGCGCCCCATGTTGACGTCAATGTCCCCGTCGAAGGCGCAGTTGATCGCCCCCGCGCCGCCCGCCGCCAGGTAGCCGCCCACCATCGTCCAGAAGACCAGCCAGAGCGAAGGTGCGCCCGCCTCGGTGAGGTACATCGCGGCCGCCGTTGTCACCAGCAGCAGCGAGATCACCTTGGGCTTGGTCAGGCTAAGATAGTCGCTCAGCAGCGACGGCCTGCTCTCCGCCTTCACCCGCGCCGCCGTCGCCGCCACCGGCGCCGCCGTGGCCAGGACCGGCCGCCGCGTCGCCAGCACCGCCAGCAGCAGGGCCGCGCCCAGCAGGGTCGCGCCGGCCCCGACGCCGAAGCCGGCCGCCGCCGGAGGCAGCAGCAACAGCGGGGCCGTCGCCACGGTCAGCAGGGCGACCGCGACGGCCAGGCCCAGCAGCGCCCGGTCGGCCCGGCGGGTCCGCCAGGTCTGCCACAGGCTGCCGCCGGCCAGCAGGCTCGCCATCGCCACCGCGCCGCCCGCGTTGGCGGGCAGCAGGGCCGCGGCCGCCGCCGAGGGCCCCATCGTTGCCCTCGCGCTCAGAGCCAGGGCCAGCACGCCCGTGGCGCCCGCCGTCCACCAGGCC
>DAOLDO010000086.1:0-12604 GCA_035327325.1 Chloroflexaceae bacterium
CCACGATCGAGCTGAGAGTCATCGGGTCGCCGATCAGCGGGTCGGCGGTGCCGGTGCTGAGCACGAGGGCCAGGCCGGTGGCGGCGGCCAGCACGCCCGAGACGACATAGGTGCTGAGCCGCACCAGCGGCACGGGCACGCCCGTGGTGTAGGCCGCCAGCTCGCTCCCCCCCACGGCGTAGAGGTAGCGAGCGTAGCGGGTGCGGCGGACGAGCCCCCAGAGCAGCACGAGGGCCAGGGCCACCCAGACCGCCGTCGGCACGCCAAGGGGCCGCGAGGCGTAGGCGGACTGGAGCGCCGGCGGGGCGCTGCCGCCAGGGCTGGGCATGATCCAGAGGGCGAGGCCGTTGAAGATAAAGCTGGTGGCGAAGGTGGTGATGATCGGCTGGAAGCGCAGGTAGGCCACGCAGGCCCCGTTGAGCGCCCCGGCGAGGGCCCCGGCCGCCAGCCCGAGGGCCACGGCCGCCACCACCTGCCCCGGGCCCGCCTCGGCGCCGCCCATCGCGCTGACGATCAGCACATTGGTCAGCGAGACGATCGCGCCGACCGACAGGTCCACGCCGCCGCCGAGCACCACGATCGTCTGGCCGGCCGCCAGCAGCATCAGCGGAAGGTAGGTGCGCAGGTTGCCGCTCAGGGCGGCGGGGCGGAAGAAGTTGGGCTGGAGCGCGTAGGTGATCGCCACGGCGACGGTGAGCAGCAGCAGCGCGAAGAGGAAGGGCTGCCGCCGCAGGGTCTGGCGGGCGCTCAGGGTGGCGTTCATCGTTCCACCGCCCCCATGCTCGCCGAGACCAGGTCGGCCCGCGTCAGCGTCGGGCCGGCCAGCTCGGCCCGCATCTGGCCGTCCTGCAGCACCAGGACCCGGTCGCACAGCCCCAGCAGCTCCTCGTCGTCGCTGCTGTAGAGCACGATCCCGGCCCCCGAGGCCCGCAGCTCGTCGAGGATGGCGTACAGCTCGCCCTTGGCGCCCACGTCAACGCCCCTGGTCGGGTCGTCGAGCAGCAGCACGCGGGGCCTGCGCAGGAGCCACTTGCCCACCACGACCTTCTGGGCGTTGCCGCCGCTCAGGCTGGTGGCCGGGGCCTCGAGCGAGGCGGCCACCAGCCGCAGGTCGCGCGCGACCGCAGCGGCGTCCTCGCGGGCCGCGCCCACGCGCAGCGGCGTGCCGTAGCGGCGCCACGAGGGAAGCTGGAGGTTCTCGAGGATCGAGCGGCTCGGCAGCAGCCCCTCGCGCCCGCGGTCGCCCGGCACGAAGGCCACGCCGGCGCGGATCGCCTGCCGGGGCGAGGCGAAGCGGGCCGGCCGCCCGTCGAGAGTCACCTGCCCGCTGAACGGCACGGCCCCGAACAGGGCCAGGAGCAGCTCGGACTGGCCCTGGCCGTGGAGCCCGCCGAGACCGAGCAGCTCCCCCGGCCTGAGCTCGAGCGTGACGCCGCGCAGGCGCCTGCTGCTCAGCCCCGTGGCCGCCAGGAGCGGGGCCCCGGCCCCTTGCGCGCCGCGCCGGGAGCGGGTGGGCACCTCGCCGCCGATCATCAGCTGGACCAGCTCGCGCTCGCTGGTCTCGGCCAGGCGGGCCTCGCCGACGGCTGCGCCGCCCCGCAGCACCACGGCGCGGTCGCAGATGCGGAAGACCTCCTCCATGCGGTGCGAGACAAAGATGATGGCCCGGCCCCGGCGCTTCCAGTCGGCCACCAGCTCGAAGAGGCGGGCGACCTGCAGGCTGTCGAGGCTCGAGGTAGCCTCGTCGAGGATCACGAGGTTCGGCTCCAGGCTGAGGGCCTTGAGGATCTCGACGATCTGGCGCTCGTCCGGCGCGAGCTCGGACACCAGGGCGTCGGGGGTGAGCCCCGGGCCGGCGGCGCCGGCGAACAGCTCGAGCAGGCCGGCCGTGCGCTCGCGCACGGTCCGCGTGCTCACCAGGCCGGCGGGGCTCAGGGGCTCGTGGGCCAGCCAGATATTGTCCTCGACCGTCAGATCCGGGACGAGGCTGAGCTCCTGGTAGACGGCGCCGATGCCGGCCCGCCGCGCCTCCTGGGGCGAGCGGAAACGGGCCTCGCGGCCGTCGAGGCGTAGCGTGCCGCCGTCGGGGGCGACCACGCCGGTGATGATCTTGCTCAGCGTGCTCTTGCCGCTGCCGTTGGCGCCCATCAGCGCCAGCACCTCGCCGCCCGACACGCGCAGCGAGCCGTCGGCGAGGGCGACCACGCCCCCGTAGCGCTTGACCAGATGCTCGGCCGTGAGCGTCACCTGTGCCATCGTCGCCCCTGCCCGGGGCCGCGGGGAGGCGCCCCCTCCCCGCGGCCCGCGGGGCCTACTGGAAGAAGCCGTCGGCCGTCGTCTGGTCAATGATGCCGTCGAGCACGTAGGAGGCCGGCTGGCCCTCGATCTTCGCCAGCTCCGCCTCGAAGTTCTCCTCGCTCACCGTGCCGGGGATGGGCACGTAGAGCGAGTTGCCGTACGGCCCGGTGAGGGCGCCGTCCCGCAGCTCCCGGCCCTGGAGCAGGTTGACGGCCACGCGCAGACCGCTGGCGGCCACGCCGGGCGGGTTGACGACGCCGAAGGACTGGAACTCGGGGTGGGCCTCCTTGACCTCGTCCCAGAGCTGCATGTAGCCGGCCCTGGCCTCGCCGGCCACCACCGGGTACGCGCTCGGGTTGGCGGCCTGCAGGGCCTGGAGCACGCCGAGGGCCATGCCGTCCTGCGTCCAGACGCCGTCAATGTTGGGCTGCGAGGCGAGCAGGTTGGCCATGACCTGCTGGCCGGTGGCCTGGTCCCAGTTGGCGTTGGCCACGTTCAGCACGTTGATGCCGGGGTTGGCCTCGAAGACCTCCTGGACGCCGGCGTAGCGGGCCTCGTTGGCGGGGTGGCCGGCGATCCCGTTGATCACGACCACGTCGCCCTCGCCGCCGAGGGTGTCAACCAGCCACTGGGCGCTCATGCGGGCCCACTCGGTCTGGTCAATCACCACGTTGATCGCCGAGGGCTCGGAGATCTCCTGGTCAATCGCGATCACCACGATGCCCGCGTCGGTCGCCTCCTTGATCACGCTGTTGAGGCCGGTCTGCGAGTTCGGGTTGATGATGATCGCGTCCACGCCGCGGTTGATCAGGTTGCGGATCTGCTGGGTCTGGCCCTGCACATCGGTGTCGGCGCTCTCGATCACCAGGGCCTCGGTGAGGCCGGCCTGCATGTACTCGGCGTTGACCGCCTCGAGGTCCTCGATCATCTGGGTGCGCCACTCGCTGCCGACGAAGCCGTTCGAGACGCCGATCGTGAAGGGGCCGCTGGCGCCCTCGGCGGGGGCCGCGGGGGCGGCGGTGGCCCCGGCGGCGGGGGCCGCGGGCTGCTGGGCGCCGCAGGCGGCCACGCTGGCCGCGAGCAGGCCGATCAGGAGCGACAGAGCCGTGAGACGTAGCGTCCGGGACATAGGACCTCCTTTGGATATCACCCGCGCTCCACAACGAACGCGTGCTCCAGCGCCAGGGCCACCGCGCCGGTGACGCCGGCGTCGAGCCCCAGTGAGGCGTACTCCACCCGCAGGTCGCGGGTGGCGAGGGGGGTCGAGCGGCGGAGAATGCGCTGCCGGATGTTGGCGAGCAGCTGGTTGCCGATCTGGCTCACGCCTCCGCCGATCAGGATCAGGCCGGGGTTGAAAAAGTTCACCAGCGACGCGAGCACGTCGCCGATCAGCCGGCCGCTGCGCTGGATAATCGCCAGGGCGGCCAGGTCGCCGTGGGCCGCGGCGTCGGCCACGTCGGCGGCGGTGAGGGCGCCGGCGGCCCGCAGCCGCTCGGCCAGAAAGGCGCTCTCGCCGGCCTCGGCCGCGGCGACCGCCCGCGCCGCGATCGGGGGCGCGGCCGCGACCGCCTCCAGGCAGCCGACATTGCCGCACGTGCAGACCGCCCCGCCGGGGTCGGCGAGGATATGGCCGATATCGCCCGCGCAGCCGCTGCTGCCCCGGTAGACGGCGCCGTGGCAGACGATGCCCGCGCCGATTCCGGTCCCGATCTTGACGAAGATCAGGTTCTCGACGCCGACGCCCGCGCCGCGCCACAGCTCGCCCAGGGCCATGACGTTCACGTCGTTGTCCACGACGACCCGTGCGTTGGGAAACGAGCGCCTGAGGTGCGCCGCGATCGGGTAGCGCTCCCAGCGCGGCATCAGCGGCGGCGCGATCAGCAGGCCCGTGGCGAACTGCACGGGCCCTGGCACGCCTACGCCGAGGGTGTAGACCTGGCGCGGGTCAATCCCCCGCCGGGCCAGCAGCGCCTCGGCGCAGGTTCGCACCCGATCGAGCACGGCCTCGGGCCCGAGGCGCACGTCGGTCGGCTCGCTGACGCGCTCGCCGATCTGGCCGGCGAGGTCGGCCAGGGCGACGTCGAGGCTGGTCGCGCCGATGTCAACGCCGATCACGCAGCCCTGGCTGCTGTTGAAGTGGATCAGGCGCGGGCGCCGGCCGCCCTGCGAGGCGCCGTCGCCGATCTCTTCGAGGATGCCGCTGGCGAGCAGCCTGCCGACCAGGGGCGTAATCTTCGCCCGCGAGTAGCCGGTCAGGCGCGCGAGGTCGGTGCGCGAGAGGGCGCCCCTGCGCCGGATCTGGCCGATGATCTCGGCCTCCTCGGCGAGGATTGCCGCGATGTTGCCCGCCTGGCCCGCTGCCAGCAGCTCGCCCCGGTCGTCTGCCATCGTCACGGCTCCGCTTCTGGCGCGATCGACGGACTAGTGGCACAATCGCGTCTACTTGTGTATTATTTTGAAGGAAGTTGCGCGATGGCTAAAACAATAGCAGACGCGAAGCCGCTTGTCAACCCCCGTGCGTGCGAGGGCGCAGGCGCGACGGCGGCGGCTGACGCTCTGGGCGGCGCCCGACAGCTCAGGCCCCGAGCAGCTCGAGTAGCCCCCGGGCGTGCTCGCCCGCGGGGTCCAGGTCGAGGGCGCGGCGCAGGTTCTCGGCGGCCGCCTCCCGCTCGCCCCGGATCAGCTGGGCCCACCCCAGCACCTCGTGGGCCAGGGCGGCGTCGGGCTGGAGCGCGACCCAGAGCCTGACGAGGGGCATCACGGCGTCGAGCCGGTGCAGCTCGACGGCGCCCCAGGTGGCCTGCAGGAAGCGCGAGGGGCTGGCGTCGTAGCGATCCGGCTCCGTGGCCTGGAGGCGGCGATACAGCTCGCCCGCCGCCTCAGGGCCCGACGCCGCCAGCGCCGCGCCGAGGGGCACCGTGATGGGCGGCCTGGGCGGCTCGGGGTCGAGCCCTAGCAGGATGTCGAGCGTCGCGTCGGTGACGATGCCGGTGGCCGCGGTGTTGGCGTTGACGAACACCACCACAGCGGCGTCGGCCTCAGGGAGAATGACGAGCTCGGAGCTGAAGCCGGGGTCGCTGCCGCTGTGGTGGATCACCTGGCGCCCGCGGTAGGTGCCGAACTGCCAGCTCAGGCCGAGGGCCTCCGTCCAGATCTCCTCGCCCGTGCGAACGTAGGGGTGCCAGAGCAGGTCGTAGCTCTCCGGGCGGAGGATCTGTCCGCCCCCGAAGCGCCCGCGGGCCATGTTGGCGATGAGCCAGTGGGACATCTCCTCGACGCTGGAGTGGAGCGTCGAGCTCGGCCCGTGGGCGCGGTGGTACGGGTAGGCGCCCTCCAGCACGACCATGGGCATGCCGAAGTGCGGCGTCACCGCGAGGGCCGGCGCGACCTCGCGGCGCAGAAAGGTGCTGTGGCCCATCGCGAGCGGGTCGAGGATGTGGGCCTTGACGTAGTCCTCGAAGGTCTGGCCCGCCACCTTCGCGACCACATCGCCCAGCACCTCGAAGGCGATGTTGCTGTAGGCGTAGCGCTCGCCCGGCTCGAAGCGCAGCTCCCTGTCGGCCAGGCCGCGAACGTAGCGCTCGAGGGCCCCGTCGTCGTCCTCCGGCGCGTGCCAGCGGGGCTCGACCTCGTCGGGCATGCCGCTGGTGTGGGTGAGCAGCCGGCGGACGGTGATGGCCTTGTGGCGTGGGTCCCTGAGCCTGAAGTAGGGCAGGTAGGTGCGGACGGGCTCGTCCAGCCCTATCCTCCCCCGCTCGACCAGCTGGACGATGGCCGTGGCGACGAAGGGCTTGGAGACCGAGGCCAGGTGGAAGAGCGAGCGCGGGGTGACGGGCTCGCCGGTGGCGAGGCTGCGGACGCCGAAGCCCTGGGCGTAGACGAGCCGGCCGGCCCTGACGACGCCGACGGCGAGCCCGGCGAGGCCGAAGGCGGCGAGGGCGCCCTGGGCGAAGGGCTGGAGCTTCGCCTCGAGGACGGCCCGCAGCTCCTGGCCCTCTGGCGGGGTCTCCATAGGGCCTCCTCGCTCAGGGCGCGTCCCTGCCGTGGTAGATCACCGTCTTCCACACCGCCGTGATGTTGTCGGCCAAGATCACCACCATGTCGCCCGCCTCGGCGGCGCCAGGGCGGACTCGCGCAGGAGGGCCATAATCGCGCCGGCCTCGCGTCCGCGGCGGTCGTTGCGGGCTGCGTGGGGCGCGGCGCCCCCAAAACGCCTTACAGGTCGGCGGCGAGGGCGGCCATGCGCTTGCGCAGGCGCTCGGCCATCACCCGCATCACATTGACGGCGAAGCGGGGGGTCTGCTGCACGAGGAACTCGAAGCGCTGCTGGGTGATCGGCACGATCGTGCAGTCGGTTTTCGCAACAGCGGTGGCGCTACGCGGGCTCGCATCAATGATCGCCATCTCGCCGAAGATTCCGCCGGGGCCGTGGCTGTCGATCATGTGGTCGTTGACGTAGATCTCGACCTCGCCATCCTGAATGGCGTACATCACGTCGCCGGGGTCGCCCTTGCTGAAGATCGTCTGGCCGGCGGCGAAGGTCAGGACATCCTTCTCGTTGCGGAACAGGTTGATGGTGGTGCTCATGGGCCCTCGGTGCTGCTGGTGGTTCTTGCTCTCGTGGATGGCGGCAGCATAACACCCTCGTGTTAAGGGACAATTAAGGGGGGCGCTGCGTGGGCCGGCGCCGAAGCGGGCTTGTGGTGCGCAGCGCCTTGAAGCCCGCCCCCTGGCGTGCTGGCCCCTACCGCGTGTCCCTGCCGTGGTAGATCACCGTCTTCCATACCGCCGTGATGTTGTCGGCGAAGATCACCACCAGGTCGCCCGGCCCTGCGGCGCCGAGGGCGTGGCGCACGGCCTCCAGCTCGTCGCCCACCTCGACGATGGCGGAGGGGGCGCACCCGGCGCCGAGGGCGGCCTCGCGCAGGAGAGCCATGATCGCGCCGGCCTCGCGCCCGCGGCGGTCATCGTCCTCCTTGAGCACGAGCAGGTCGAACATGGTGCCGGCGATGGCGCCGACCTCGGCGATGTCCTGGTCGCGGCGGTCGCCTGGGGCGGCGACCACGCCGATCACGCGGGGGTGTCCGGGGCGCAGGCGGGCGACCAGGTCGCGCATGGCGGCGAAGGCGGCGGGGTTGTGCCCGTAGTCAACCAGCACGCGGAAGGGGTGCTCGTCGAAGATGTTGAGCCGCCCTGGCGCCAGGTAGAAGCTGGTGGTGAAGGTGCGCAGCCCCTGCCTGATGTTCTCGACGCTCACGCCGTGGGCGTAGGCGATCGCCGCGGCGGCCAGGGCGTTGGCCACGTTGTGGCGGGCCTTGCCCTCGAGGGTCGCCGGGATCAGGTGGGTCCACAGCAGCGGGATGTACTGCTCGGCGTCGTAGATCGCGATCATCTCGCCGCGCACGCCGGGCTGCAAGACCACCGCCGTGCCGCCCTCGGCGATATGCTCCTTGACCAGCTCTGCCGCGCTCTCGCCGCCGTGCATGCTGAAGTAGATCAGGCGCCCCTCGGCCCGCTCGGCCATGCCTGCGACGAGGGGGTCGTCGGCGTTGAGCACGCTGGTCCCGTCGTCGCGCACCACCTCGACCACCAGGGCCTTGATCTCGGCGATCTCCTCGACCGTGTTGACGCCGCGCTGGCCCAGGTGGTCGTTGCTCACATTCAGCACGCAGCCAATGTCGCAGCGGTCGAAGCCGAGGCCCTCGCGCAGAATGCCGCCGCGGGCCGTCTCGAGCACCGCCGCCTCGACGGTGGGGTCCTTCAGCACCATGCGCGCCGACCAGGGGCCGGTCATGTCGCCCTTCATGTACAGCTCGCCGTCAATGTAGATGCCGTCGGTGGTTGTCAGGCCGACGCGCTGCCCGTTCAGCTTGAGGATGTGGGCGACCATGCGCGCCGTGGTGGTCTTGCCGTTGGTGCCGGTGATGCTGATCAGCGGGATGCGGGCGGGCTGGCCCCGGGGGAAGAGCATGTCAATCACGTGCCTGGCAACATTGCGCGGCGTGCCCTCGCTGGGCTGCAGGTGCATCCTGAACCCGGGGCCGGCGTTGACCTCGACGATGCCGCCGCCGACCTCGCGCAGGGGCTGGCTGATGTCGGGGGTGATGATGTCAATGCCGGCCACGTCGAGGCCGACCACCAGGGCGGCCCGGCGGGCGATCTCGCGGGTCTCGTAGTGGATCTCGGTGGTGCGGTCAATCGCGGTGCCGCCGGTCGAGAGGTTGGCCGTCGAGGCCAGGTGGAAGACCTCGCCCGCCGGCAGGACGGTCTCGACGCTGTAGCCGGCCCGCTCGAGCAGCAGCTCGCTCTGGTGGGTGAGCCTGATCTTCGTGAGCACCTTCTCGTGGCCGAAGCCGCGCCGGGGGTCGCGGTTGACGATCTCGACCAGCTCGCCGATGCTGTGGCGCCCGTCGCCGACGACGTGGGCGGGCACGCGCTCGGCCACGGCCACCACCTCGCCGTTGATCACCAGCACCCGGTAGTCCTTGCCGGGCAGGAAGGTCTCGACGAGCACGGACGAGGCGTACGCGCCGGCGACCTCGAAGGCCCGCGCGACCTCCTCGGCCGTGTTCAGGTTGAGGCTGACCCCGCGACCGTGGCTGACGTCGAGGGGTTTGACCACCAGAGGGAAGCCGAGTGCCCCGGCGGCGGCCGCGGCCTCCTCGGCCGAGCGCACGCGGCGGTGCCGGGGCACGGGCACGCCGACGTCGCCCAGCAGCCTGATCGTCAGCTCCTTGTCGCTGGCGGTCTCGACGGCGATGTTCGAGGTCCGGCCGGTGACGGCGGCCCGGATGCGCTGCTGGTGCTTGCCGTAGCCGAGCTGCACCAGGCTCTGGTCGTCGAGCCTGATGGCCGGGATGCCCCGCTTCTTGGCCTCGGCGACCAGGGAGGCGGTGGTGGGGCCGAGCACGAGGTCCTGGGCGCGGCTGATCAGGTCGTCGCGGGCGGCGGCGAAGTCGAAGGCGGCGCGCTCGTCGCCCTGGAGGGCGCTGGGGAGCTCGGCGGGCATGAGGGCGCGGACGAGGCGCAGGGCCAGCTCGCCGGCCTCGACGCCGAGCTGCTCCTCCTGGTAGGAGTAGATCACGGCGTAGACGCCGGGCCGGCCCTTGACCGAGCGGGTCTTGCCGTAGGTCACCTCGGTGCCGGCGAGGCACTGGAGCTCGAGGGCGATATGCTCGACGATGTGGCCCATCCAGGTGCCCTCGCGCAGGCGCCTGATGAAGCCGCCGGGCTCGCCGTAGGAGCAGCCGTGCTCGTGGAGCGTGGGGAGGAGCTCGACCAGGCGGTCGGCGAAGCCGGGGAGCCGGTCTGAGGGGTACTCCTCGAGCTCCTCGAGGTCGAGGGTCAGGCGGATCACGGGGCGGTAGCCGTAGGGGTTGGGGCCGCGGAAGACGCGGGTCTCGAGCACGCGCATAGCGGGGCCTCCGGCACAGGCGGCGACTCTACTGGTCTGGGCGGGCGTGGGCGTGCCGGTAGTATACACGAAGCCGGCGTCGCGGCGCCCGACGCTGGCCGCGCTCTCGCCCCACCCTGATCCGCCGCGAGACGCGCGGGGGCGAACGCTTCAGGAGGCCATGGGCGGACGCCCCGACCCCCGGGTGGGAGCGGGGCCGAAGGCTGAGCGCCGGGCGACCCCTACCGGGGCGGGGCGCAGGGGGGCGGCGCCTCGAGCCAGGGGGCGTAGATGATATTGCTGCCGACCGAGTCGCCGCGGCCGAGGGGGTTGGTGTCGGGCTCGTAGGGGCCCGAGGCCTCGCCCCACCAGTTGTTGCGCATGTCGAGCATCACTTCGCTGGTGGCGCCGCGCCCGAGGCCGTAGCGCAGGTAGACCGGGATGATCGGGGGCAGGTGCTCGTCAATAAAGTTGTTCTCGACGCGCAGGGCCTGCGGGGGCAGGCCGTTGGGCGCCACCTGGGGCGTCTGGGTGCGGATTCCGAAGCCGTGGCCGCCGCCGACCATGCTGTTGCAGAGCACGGCGCCCTGGAGGGGGCCGTCGGTGGCGAGCTGGAGCGTCGGGGCGCCGCCGCGCAGCAGGTTGCCCTCGATCTCGAGGTTGAGCGTCTCGAAGGTGCTGTTATTGATCACGCGGACCTGGGGGGCGCCGTCGCCGAGCCTGTTGCCGCCGAAGCGGTTGCCGCGCAGGGTCACGAAGCTGCCGCGGGCGTAGCTGGCCTCGAGGGCGGGGCCGAAGGGCATGTCGTTGCCGGCCACCTCGCTGTCGCGCATCTCGAGCCTGGTGTCGGTCACGATCAGGGCGCCGCCGTTATCGTTGAAGCGGCTGCCGCGCACGATCAGCTCGCTCTCGTCCACCGCCATGACCGTGCCCCCGGCGCCGCCGCCGCGGACCTCGGCGTGCTCGAGCACGATGAAGCTGCCGGGCCGCCCGAAGATGCCGCTCCAGCGGGCGCCCGTGGCGCCGACGAAGCGGACGGGCTGGCCGGGCAGGCCCATGGCGAGCATGCGGGCGCCGTCCACGTAGATCGAGACCCCGGGGTCGAGCCGGACCTCGACGCCGGGCTCGATGACGAGCTCGGCGCCGGGGGCGAGCTGCACGTCGCGGCGCAGGATGATCGGGCTCTGGGCGGCGCCCCAGCGCACATTGCCGCGCAGCACGTCGGCGGGGGGCGGGGGCGGCGGGCCCTCTGTGGGCGTCGGGGGCGCGGGTGCGACGGGGGCCGAGGTGGCCTCGAGGTCGAACTCCTCGGTGGGCAGCGGCTGCACCGTGGGCGCGGGCGGCTTGGGGAGGGCCGCCGTCGGC
Organism: Chloroflexaceae bacterium; assembly: GCA_035327325.1. GTDB lineage: Bacteria > Chloroflexota > Chloroflexia > Chloroflexales > Chloroflexaceae > CAIWXH01. Next base: position 11,057 of record DAOLDO010000086.1, read on the forward strand.
TGCGCGGCCACGGGCGGCACGGTGGGCGGCGGCGCCGCGGTGGGGACGGCGGGCGGGGGCGGCGGCGCCGCGGTCGGCACCACCACCGTCGGGTTCAGGGTGGGCAGGGGCGGCGGGGTGCCCTCGCCGACGGGGCCGGGGTAGGCGCCCTCCTCGGTGGGGGGCGTGGGCTGCAGGCCGCCGGCGACGCCCTCGCTGGTCGGCGAGAGCTCGAGGCTGGGGTCGCCCGTGGGGATCATGCCGGGCAGGCCGGGGGCCGTGGGCTGCGTCCCCTGCCCGCCGGGGTCCTCCTCGGCGCCGCCGATCGGGTAGGGCGAGCCGGCGACCGGCTCGACCGTGGGGGAGGCGACGATGGGGTACGCCGCCTCCGTGGCCAGCGCGGTGGCCTGGGCGATGGCGGTGGCTTCGGGATCGCCCTCGTCGGTGCCGGAGCCCGGCGTGAAGAGGAAGGTCAGGGCGACGGCGAGGATAAGAAAGGTGAGCGCGCCCAGGAGGAGGAGTGTGTCGCGGCTGATCCGTCCCCCACCTGGCGCGCGCTCGGGCTGCTGGTCATCCTGGGTCACGCTGCAGTCCTCCGGCGGCGCGGGCGGAATATCGGAGGAAGTGTACCACAGGGCCAAAGGCGTTGCAATGAACGCCAGGTGTACCAGCGAGCAGGCGTGTGCCAGCTCTGACCAATGATGAAGGACGAAGGACCAGGGCCGGGCAGCGGCCTGAGCGGTTGGTCTTTGGTCCTTGGCCCTTGGTCTCAACCGGGCAGGGACGCCCAGAACGCCAGTCTAATTGATCGTCTCCAGGGTGCTGGTGGTCAGGTAGATCACCCGCTCGGCGATGTTGGTGGCCCGGTCCGCGGCCCGCTCGAGGGCGTGGGTCAGGTCGAGCATGTCCACGGCGGCCTCGAAGAGGGCGGGGTCGGCCTGGGCGGCGGCGATGATCTCGGCCCGCAGGCGATCCTCCAGCTCGTCCACCCGCTCGTCGGCCGCCTTCAGGCTGTGGGCCAGTTCGGCATCCTGGTGCAGGAACGCCTGGAGGCTGGTGTTCACCATCTGGACCGCCAGGCGGCCCATCTCGTGGACCTGCGGGGGCGGGGTGAGCAGGGCGGGGCGGCGCGTGGCCTGGCGCACGCGCTTGGCGATGCTGTTGGCGTAGTCGCCGATCCGCTCGAGTTCGCCGGCGATGGCCGTCACCACCGTGCACAGGCGCAGGTCGCTGGCGACCACCGGCTGCTGGGTGGCCAGCAGGTTGATGGTGCGCTCCTCGAGGCCACGCCAGACCTCGTCAATCAGGGCGTCGTCGTGGGTCACCTGGGCGGCCAGGTTCGAGTCCCAGGTCTCCAGGGCGGTGATGGCCCGCAGGAGGGCCTGCTCGACCATGCTGCCCATGCGCAGCAGTTCGTCGCGCAGGCCGCCGATCTGCTGGGCGTAGCGCTCGCGTACAGGGGCCATGCCTTCTCCTTCTCTTCGTCGCTCGCTGTGGCGGGGCGGGGGGGGGGGGGCCCCCTTCACCCCCCGGCCGCCCAAGCAGACCACACAAAGGCCCCCGCCCCCC
>DAOLDO010000087.1:0-12599 GCA_035327325.1 Chloroflexaceae bacterium
GGGGTCGCCCCCTCCAGCTGACAGCGCCTAGTTAAGGGCGGGTACGGTCACGCCGTTGCCGCTCTCGACGTACTGGTCGGCGTTGTGGCCGCGGGCGCCGCGGACCATGGCGATGCGGCCGGTGCGCATCATCTCCTTGATCCCGTAGGGGCGCACCACCTCGATGAAGTTCTCGACCTTGGCGGGGGTGCCGGTCATCTCGACGATCATGGAGTTGGTGCCGACGTCCACGATCTTGGCGTCGAAGACGCCACACATCGAGACCAGCTCGTGGCGCGCGGCGGCGGGCGCGTGCAGCTTGACCACCACCATCTCGCGCTCGACCGTGGGGTCCTCGGTGACGTCGCTGACCTTGATCACCTCGATCAGGCGATAGAGCTGCTTGACCACCTGCTCGACGTGGTCCGACTCGACCACGATGGTCATGCGGCTGATCCCGGGCTGCTCGCTGTGGCCGACGGCGAGGCTCTCGATATTGTAGCCGCGCCGGCGCACCAGGCCGGCGACCCGGCTGAGCACGCCGGGGCGATCCTGGACGAGGGCGACGATCGTGTGCTTCTTCATTGGTTTCGGGCTCTCTTTCGGTGAGGGTCTGGGAAAGCCAGGCTTTCCCGGGGCCCAGCTACGCCCCCGGCGTCTCGGTGATCATGTCGCCGATCGAAGTGTTCTGCGGCACCATCGGGAAGACGTTGACCTCGCGCTCGACGCGGAAGTCGATCAGGACGGGGCCGTCTGTGGCCAGGGCCTCGTCAATGGCGGGCTGGACCTGGGCGCTGTGCTCGACGGTGAGGCCCTTCCAGTAGTAGGCCTCGGCGAGCCTGGCGAAGTCGGGGCCCGAGAGCGGGGTGCCGCTGTAGCGCTTCTGCTCGAACAGCTCCTGCCACTGGCGGACCATGCCGAGGTAGCCGTTGTTGATCACGGCAACCTTGACGTTCTTGATGCCCTCCTGGACGATCGTCGCCATCTCCTGGTTGGTCATCTGGAAGCCGCCGTCGCCGCAGATCACCCAGATCGTCTTGTCGGGGTGGGCCACGGCGGCGCCGAGGGCGGCGGGCACCGAGAAGCCCATAGTGGCGGCGCCGCCCGAGGTGAGGTGGCTGCGCGGGCCGGCGTTCCAGTCGAGCAGCTGGGCGGCCCACATCTGGTGCTGGCCGACGTCGGTGATCACGATGTAGTTGCCGTGGGCGGCGAGGGTCTGGTTGATCGCCGCGTAGACATCGTGGGGCGGCAGGGCCATGTTGACCACGGCGGCCCGGCTGATGTACTGCTGCTTGCCCTGGTGCCTGTCCTGCAGATCGCGGATATACTCCATCCAGTCGGAGGCGTGGGCGTGGAGGGCTGACAGCTCCTCGCGGGCGGGCAACTCCTCGAGCAGGGCCTGGAGGGTCTGACGGGCGTCGCCGACGATCGGCACGGTCACCTTGACATTCTTGCCGATCTCGGAGGGGTCAATGTCCACGTGGATGACCTTCGCGTTGGGGGCGAAGGTGCTGGCCTTGCCGGTGACGCGGTCGTCGAAGCGGCCGCCGATGTTGAACAGGACGTCGCACTCCTGGATGGCGCGGTTGCAGTGGACCCAGCCGTGCATGCCGGGCATGCCGAGGCTGAGGGGGTGCTCCTCGGGGAAGGAGCCGATGCCGTGGAGGGTGGTGATCACAGGGACGCGCAGGCGCTCGGCGAACTGGCGCAGCTCGGCCTCGGCGCCGGCCATGATCACGCCATTGCCGGCGATGATCAGGGGCTTCTGCGCGCCGGCGAGCAGCCTGAGGGCCTCGCGGACCTGCTTGCGGTTGGGGGCGTAGGTGGGCTTGTAGCCGGGCAGGTTGAGCTTGACCTCCCAGTTGGGGACACAGCTCTTCTGCATCGCGTCCTTGGTGATGTCGATCAGGACCGGGCCGGGGCGGCCGGTGGTGGCGATGTAGATCGCCTCCTTGAAGACATAGGGCAGCTCGGCGGCGTCCTTCACCAGGTAGTTGTGCTTGGTGATCGGCATGGTGATGCCGGTGATATCGGTCTCCTGGAAGGCGTCCTTGCCGAGGACGTGGGAGCCGACCTGGCCGCAGATGGCGAGGATGGGGGTCGAGTCCATCATCGCGTCGGCGATCGGGGTGACCAGGTTGGTCACGCCGGGGCCGGAGGTGCCGATGCAGACGCCGATGCGGCCGGTGGCGCGGGCGTAGCCCTCGGCGGCGTGGCCGGCGCCCTGCTCGTGGCGGCAGAGCACGTGGCGCAGCTTGTCGCGATACTCCCACATGGCGTAGTAGAAGGGCATGATCGCCCCGCCGGGGATGCCGAACATCACCTCGACGCCCTCGCGGATCAGGGCCTCGCACATGATCTGGGCGCCGGTTCGCTGGTTGGACATACGTCCTGTTCCTCTCTCGGGTGTCTGCGGTGCGGCTGGCAACACGGGACCGGGCCAGGCAGCCTCGGGCTGCCCGGTCTTCAGGTCGGCGACGACGTGTAACGATAAGGGTCGAAGGATCGTGTGACCGACAGGACGATGCCGCCACGGTGGGGCTGGTCGCCGCGACCCACGTCGCTGTGGGGCACGCCGGCGCGGGGCGCTGCGCCTGGCGCTGCGGCGGTGGACGGGCTGGGCGCCTAGGGCCGGCGGCGCGGTCGCACCGGCACCGGGACGGGCGCGGGCTGGGGGCGCGGGATGCCGAGGCGCGCCAGCAGCTCCGAGATGAGACGGCCGATACCCCTCATTGCCTTGCTCCAATCACGCCCGGGGGCCACGAAAAAACCCCCCGGCCACTGCTCGGGAGGTTCAGTCTCGCCTGGTCTACCGCGGCCCGCCGGCCCAACCCCCCTAACGACTTATGCTCCACCAATAAGGAGGAGTACGAGGCCGCTAAGGAGGAGGAGAGTGACAGACCGGGAGACCATGATTTGGCGCATCTTTCACAAATCGGCTGACGTGGGCAAGGATACCACAGGCGCCGAAGTTCTGTCAAGGCCCGCGTATCACCGTGGTACGCTTCAGGTATCAGAGCGAAGGAAGGCGACGCGCACGTCTCCGTGGCCGGGAGCAGAGGCGCGGGGCAACCTGGTTCCCCCGCATCTATGTATCAGAGCGGAGGAAGGCGGCGCACTGCTCGGGGAGGGTAGGGTTGATCCAGACGCCGCTGCCAAGCTCGAAGCCGGCGCTGCGGCTGAGGCGGGGCACCAGGGCGATGTACCAGTGGAAATAGCCGTTCTCGGGCTCCTTGGTGGGGGTGGAGCGGATAATCAGGTTGTAGTCGGGGTCGTTGAGGTGGGCGTAGAGCCGGAAAAGCACGTCGCGCAGGAGGGGCGCGAGATAGCGCAGGGTGTCGGGCTCGACGTAGAGGAAGCTGGCGTGGTGGCGGCGGGGCAGAATCCAGATGTGGAAGGGCGACGAGGAGGCGTAGAGCACGAAGGCGACGTAGTGCTCGTTGACGGCCACCAGCCGCTCGCCGCGGGCCAGCTCGTCGTCGGCCATCGTACAGAAGACGCACTGGCCCGTGTCGTCGAAGAAGCGGCGGGCCTCCTCGATACGGTGGCGGATATCGCCGGGGACGATCGGCAGGCCGATGATCTGAGAGTGAGTGTGGGGCAGCGAGGCCCCGGCGCGCTCGCCGTGGTTCTTGAAGAAGACGATCTGCTCGACCCTGATGTCCTTGGCGATGGTCTGGCCGCGGCGCAGGTACATCTCGAGCACCGCGCAGACCTCCTCGTCGGTCATGAGGGCGAGGGTGGCGTTGTGGAAGGGGTGCTCGACCAGGACCTCGTGGTAGCCGACGCCGGCGATGCGGCGCTCGACGCCGTCGAAGGCGCGGGTGATCTGGCCGTCGAGGGCGAGGGCGGGGTACTTGTTGAGCACCACCCGGGTGGACCAGGGGCCGCTGGCCGGGGCGCGCACGATCTCGAGGTCGAGCTCCTCGTTGCCGGGGCAGAAGGGGCAGGAGGCGTCGCGCTCGGGGCGCTCGTGGGTGCGGGGGCGGTCGGGGGCTTCGGCGTAGGCGTTGGGGCGACGGGCCCGCTCGCCGGCGATGATCACCCACTCGCGGGTGGCCAGATTCTGCCGCAGCTCGGCCATTGGCGTTGATCCTCAGGCGGCCGCCGGAGGCCGCGGACAAGCGCCGCAGGGGTGGGCCGCGGCGGGGCGCCCTGGTGGCGCCCCGCTATTGTAGGCCGGGAGCGGGCCGGGCGCAAGCAGTGGCGAGCCTGGCGGCTCGGCACCACATGCACCCAGGTGCGGCGCGCAAGCGCCTACAGCCCGTACTGCTCGCGCACGAGCTGGCCGAGGCCGATGGCGTCGAGCTTCGCCATCGGGGCGAGCAGGGTCACGGTGACGACGCCGGGGTGGCGGCCGATCTCGATGCCGCCGGTGATCGTGGCCCGGTTCTTGACCTCGTCCACGCTCATGCCGAGGGTGGCGGCGGCGCGGGCCAGGCCGTTGTCGGTGGCGGCGTTGAGGTTGGGGCCGCTGCCGACGAAGCTGATCGGGCCACTCTCCTCCACGCCGGAGGCGCCCCACTTGCGGGCGAGGGCCTCGGCGGCGGCGCGCTCGTCGGCGCTGAGGGGCCGGGCGAGGGGCGGCAGGTCGTCGGGGCGCATGAGCAGGATGGGGCCGTCGTTGCCGAGGCCCTTGAGCACGCTCACGCGCAGCGTGGCGCGGCCCGAGACGTCGGCGGTGTGGCCGGCGATCTCGCCGTCGCCCTGCATGGCGTGCATGTCGCCCAGGTAGACGCCGCCGCCGGGCACCTTGACGGGGCAGATCAGGATGGCGCCGGCGCGCACCGCGTCAATGTCCATGTGGCCGTCGGTGCGGTGGCGCTCCAGGTCCTCGGCGGAGAGCCCGTACTCGTGGGGCGCGCCGACCAGGGAGGTGCCGAAGTCGCCGGCGTTGTGCGAGTCGGGCATGTCCACGGCGGGCGTGGTGCCGATGTTGCCGAGGAAGGGCCGCATGCGCGTCGCCACCAGCGGCAGGTCGGCGGGGGCGAAGGTGAGGATGGAGTACTGCTCGGAGTTGGCCGGCAGGGCGCTGTTGCCGCGCGGGTCGGCGGCGGCCCGATCGGCGCCGGCGCGGTCCAGGGTGACGGCGATGGCCGCGCCGCCGTCGAAGGCCATGGTGTAGCCGTGGGGCATCGAGAACGAGCCCGCGGGGGCGCCGCAGTTCTTGCACCTGATCGCCTGCTGGCCGGTGCCCTCGACGTAGGTCTCGGGCCAGGGCGTGCCGCAGCCGGGGCAGAGGTGGGCGACGTAGGGGTCGCCCTTGCAGGCCGTGGGGATGTGGCCGTCGGTGCCCGAGGCCGTGGCGAGCGAGGTGACCTCGACCCGCTCGATGCGCACCACCAGGCCGTCGCCGACCTCGGCGCCCTCGACGGCGACGGGCAGGGTGCACTCGTGGCCGCCGCGGAAGTGGGGCGTGATCATGGGGCCCCAGCAGCCGGGCGCCGTCTCGGCCACGATCACCCCGCCGTCGGCCACGGGGCCCTGCATGGGCTGGCTCGGCCCGACCTGCCCGCGCGCGTAGCGCGCGATCTCGACCTGGTCGCTCACCGGGTTGGCAATCGCCATTGCTGCCCTCCTCAGCTATCAGCTTCTTCTGGATGGATAGTCTCAGCATGCCCCCGTTTTAACGATCTGTCAACCTGTGGCAGGGCGGCGGGCGGGCGGGTGTATAATGCGCCTGAGCACCAGCCCCCAAGACTCAGGAGCCTACCCCGATGCTGACCGAGCGCGCCCGCGAGACGCTGCACGAGTGGGTCACGACCGAGAGCCTGCGCAAGCACTGCGAGGCCGTGGCCGCCTGCATGGTCCACTTCGCCGCCAAGACCGGCCAGGACGCCGACCTGTGGGGCGCCGTGGGCCTGCTGCACGACCTGGACTTCGAGCGCCACCCCTACCTGCCCGAGGAGAGCCCCGCGACCCACGCCATCGCCCGGGCCCTGGTGGCGGGCGAGCCGGTACCCGCCGAGCTGCCCGGCCACCCCTTCTACGGCGTGGCCCACGTGCGCGAGCAGGGCTGGGGCGCCGAGGTGGTGCGCGCCATCCTCAGCCACGCCGACTACAGCGGCATCGAGCCCGAGAGCCCCCTGGAGCGCACGCTCTACGCGGTGGACGAGCTGAGCGGCTTCGTGACCGCCGTGGCCCTGGTGCGCCCCGACAAGAGCATCAATACCGTCGAGGTCTCGTCGGTCAAGAAGAAGCTGAAGGACAAGGCCTTCGCGGCGAAGGTGAGCCGCGAGGGCATCCACCACGGGGCCGAGGTGATCGGCATGCCGCTCGAGGAGCTGATCGCCGAGGTGATCGCCGCCCTGCGCGCCGAGGCACCCCGGCTCGGGATCGCCGGGGCGGCGCAAGGCGCATGAGCCATTGCAGGGGAGGCCCTGCCACCCTTTCTTTCGCAGGGGGGCCTGGCGGCCGGCCCCCCTGCAACCCCCCGGCCGCAGGGCTTCGCCCTTGACCCTTAAGGCGATGCCCCTGCCGTGCCGCCGGCCCGTTGTCATGCCCCGTGGGCGCTGCCGTTCAGGTGCCCCTGGCGCGCCGGGGCGCCCCGGCCGGCGTGAGCTCCCGGGGGCCGCCAGGCCGTGTGCCAGCTGTCCGGCCATCCTCCCACAAGGGCCTGCGCGGCCTTCAGGGCATCCCGCCGGCAGGGTTGGAGACGTGGCGCACCGGGCGTAGAGTACCTGGCCTGGCATGATCACGGGCCATCGGCAGAGCAGGGCTATCGCCCACTTGGGGGTCGAGGGGGCAGCGCCCCCCGCGCGGGGGAGCTCGAGGGGGCCGGCGTCGGCCCCCTCGAAGCAAATGGGGTAGCAGGGCCGAGCCCTGCGCAGCGAGGTGACGCGATGACGCTCGCGAGACAGATCTGGCCCGACACGGCCGAGGTGCGCGGCGGGCGCCTGCACGTCGGCGGGTGCGACGCGGTCGCCCTGGCCGCCGAGCACGGCACGCCCCTCTACCTGCTCGACGAGGCGACGCTCAGGGGCGCGATGCGGGCCTACACGGCCGCCTTCGCCGCCACGGGGGCCGACGCGCGCGTGCACTACGCCAGCAAGGCCCTGCTCAACACCGCCGTGGCCCAGATCGTCGCCCAGGAGGGCCTCGGGCTCGACGTGGTCTCGGGCGCCGAGCTGCTGGTGGCCCGGCGGGCCGGCGTGCCCATGGAGCGGGTGCATATGCACGGCAACGCCAAGAGCGACGCCGAGCTGGAGCGGGCGGTGGCCTGGGGTGTGGGCGCCGTGGTGGCCGACAGCCTGGACGAGCTTGAACGGCTGGCGGCCCTCGCAGAGGGCCGCGACCAGCCCCAGGGCGTGCTGCTGCGGGTGGCGCCCGAGATCGAGGCCCACACCCACGCCCACATCGCCACGGGCGGCGGCGGCTCGAAGTTCGGCCTGCCCCTGGCGGCCCTCGACGCCGCCGCGGAGCTGGCCGTCGCCGCGCCCGGGCTGCGCCTGCTCGGCCTCCACGCCCACATCGGCTCGCAGCTGTTCGACCTGGGCGAGCTGCGGGCGACAGTGGCCGTGCTGGCGGCCCGGGCCGCCCGCCTGCGCGACCGCCTCGGCGTCGAGCTCGAGGAGCTGAGCCCGGGCGGGGGCCTGGGCGTGGCCTACACGCCCGACCAGGCGCCCGGCGCCGTCGGCGACTACGCCGCGACCCTCGTCGGCGCCCTGCGCGAGGCATGTGCGGCGCACGGCCTGGCCGCGCCGCGCCTCACGGTCGAGCCCGGGCGCTCGATCGTCGCCAGGGCGGGCGTGGCCCTGTACACGGTGGTGGGGCGCAAGCTGGCGGCCGACGGCTCCACCCAGTACCTCCATGTGGACGGGGGTATGGCCGACAATATCCGCCCGGCCCTCTACGGGGCGCGCTACACAGCCGTGGTCGCCGGCAGGGCTGACGCGCCGGCGGGGCCGCCGGTGGCGGTGGCGGGGCGCTACTGCGAGTCGGGCGACGTGCTGCTGCGCGACGCGGCCCTGCCGCCGGCGGGGCCAGGCGACACCCTGGCCGTGGCGACGGCGGGCGCCTACACGCTGAGCATGGCCAGCACCTACAATATGGTGCCGCGCCCGGCGGTGCTGCTCGTCGCCGACGGCAAGGCCCGGCTCATCCAGCGCCGCGAGACCGAGGGGGAGCTGCTCGCGCGCGACGTGCCGCTCTAGGGCTGAGCGCCGCCTACGCCCTGACTTCGGCCGCCCCCCGCGCCATGCGGGGGATGGCCATGACCAGGGGCAGCAGGGAGAGCGCCGCCCCGATCAGGCAGAGGGGCCCGTAGCCGAGGCGGGCCAGGATCAGCCCGCTGCCCAGGCTGCCCCCGGCCGAGGCCAGGTTGATCAGCAGGTCGCTCGCCCCCTGGACCCGGCCCCGCTCGGCGGGCGTCAGGGCGTCGGAGAGCAGCGTCGAGCCGCCGATGTAGCACAGGTTCCAGCCCAGCCCCACCAGGAAGAGGGCCAGGGCCAGCCAGGGCGTCAGCAGGGACACCGGGGCCAGCAGGGCACCCCCGATCAGCAGCAGCGCCCCGAGGGCGATCGTCGCCGGCCGGCCCAGCCTGTCGGCCAGCCCGCCCGTCACCACCGAGAGCCCGAACATCCCAAGGGTGTGGGCGCCGATCACCAGCGAGATGTTGCCAAGCCCGTGGTCGTGGTTGTGCATATGCAGCGAGGTCACGCTCATCACCAGGACCATCACGGCCTGCCCCGTCACCATCGCGGCCAGGGCCAGGCGCGGCAGGGCCTCGCCCAGCACCTCGCCGAGTCCGCGCCCGGGGCCAACAGGGGACGGCGCCGCCAGATCCACGGGCTCCTCGGCCGCGAGGCGCCTGGCCAGCTCGCGCGGGTCAGGGCGCAGCAGCAGGGCCACCAGGGCGCCGCCCGCCGCGAAGAGCAGCGCGCCGCCCAGCATCGGCCCGGCGAGGGCGGGCAGCCCCCAGCCCTCGGCCAGGAGGCCGAGGGGGCCGACGAGGGCTGGGCCGCCCACGGCGCCGACGGTGCCGGCGAACACCACCATGCTGATCGCCCGCGCCCGCCGGCTGAGGGGCACCGCGTCGGCCGCGGCGTAGCGACTCTGGTCGGTGATGCCGCGCGCGAAGCCGTAGAGCAGCAGGCCCGCCAGGAAGAGCAGAAAGCTGCCCGCCACGATCGCGGCGGTGGCGATCAGCGCGCCGACGAGCCCCAGCAGGAAGCCCGCGGCCAGCCCCGGCCGCCGCCCGAAGCGCTGCATGAGCCGCCCCGCTGGGTAGGCCGCCGCGGCCGCCCCCGCCAGCTGCACCGTACTCGGCAGCCCCGCCAGCTCGGGCTGGCCGCTCAGCTCGGCGCCGACGATCGGGATCACCGTGATGGCGGCGATGAAGGCCGCCGAGGCCATGCTCTGGCTCACGAACAGCACACCCGTGATCCGCCGCGCCGCCCGCGCCAGTGTGTCCATGCCGCGCCGCCTTCTTCTGGTACACTTTAGCCAGGGGGCAAGCATACCAGATCTTGAGAGGTTGCCAGATGGGCGAGGTGGCGGGCGCGCTGCGCGAGGGGCTCGGCAGGCTCCTGGGGACGCCCGTGGGCGTGCTGGTGGCGCGGGTCCTCGTCCTGCCCCTCGACCGCCTCGTCCACCGGCTGAGCGGCGGCCGGCTGCTCTTCGCCAACGCCTTCTTCCCCACCCTGGTGCTCACCACGACGGGCGCGCGGAGCGGGCTGCCCCGCTCGGCGCCCCTGATCTACGCGCGCGCCGGCCCCGCCTTTGTGGTGCTCGCCTCGAACTACGGCGGCGCGAGCCACCCCGCCTGGTACCACAACCTGCGGGCGAACCCGGCCTGCACCGTCGTCGTCGGCGGGCGTACCGTCCACTGCATCGCCCGCGAGGCCGATGGCGCCGAGCGCGACGAGCTGTGGCGCCGTGCCGAGCGCATCTACGCCGCCTACAGGGCCTACGAGGCCAGCGCCGGCGGGCGGCGCATCCCCGTCGTCGTGCTCGAGCCGGCGGGCTGAGGCGCGCCTACAGCGGCATGGGCAGCTGGCCCCCGGGCCCCGGCGCGGCCTCGCCCTCGCCCGCGGGCGCCGCCTCGGCGAGGGGCGCCTCGCCCACCAGGGCGAGCAGGCCGGCCTCGTCGAGGACGGGCACGCCCAGCTGCTCGGCCCTGGCGAGCTTGCTGCCGGCGCTCTCGCCCGCCACCACGTAGCTGGTCTTCTTGCTGACGCTCTCGCTCACCTTGCCGCCATGGGCCCGCACCAGATCGGCGGCCTGCTCCCGGGTGAGCGTGGGCAGCGTGCCGGTGAGCACGAACGTCTTGCCGGCCAGCCCGTCGCCCGCCCGGGGGCGCGGCGCGGCCCCCTCGAGGCGCACCCCGGCGGCGCGCAGGCGCTCAACCACGCGGCGGTTCTCGTCGCGGCGGAAGAACTCGACCACGCTGGCGGCGACCACGGGGCCGATCCCGTCCACGGCCACCAGGTCGGCCTCGCCGGCGGCCATGATCGCGTCGAGGCTGCCGAAGTGGCGCGCCAGGTCGGCCGCGGCGACGGCGCCGACAAAACGGATGCCGAGGCCGACGATCACCCGCTCGAGGGGGCGCGCCTTCGACGCCTCGAGCGCCTCGAGCAGGTTGGCGATGCGCTTGGGGCCGTAGCCCTCGACGCCCGCGAAGTGCTCCGCCGTGAGATCGTAGAGGCCCGCCACGTCCTTGATCCAGCCGAGGGCCACGAACTGCTCGGCCTGGCGCTCGCCGATGCCGGCGATGTCCATGGCGCCCCGGCCGACGAAGTGCTCGACGCGGCGCACCAGCTGGGCCGGGCAGATGCCGAAGTTCGGGCAGCGCCAGGCGGCCTCGCCTTCGACCCGCTCGAGGGGCGTGTCGCAGGCCGGGCAGGCGGCGGGGAAGACCCATGCTTGCTCGGCGCCGGTGCGCAGACTCAGCACGGGGCCGACCACATAGGGGATGACGTCGCCGGCCCGCTTCACCGTCACGTAGTCGCCGACGCGGATATCGCGCTCCCTGATATAGTCCTCGTTGTGCAGGCTGGCGTTGCGCACCGTGACCCCACCGATCACCACCGGCTCGAGCTCGGCGTTGGGGGTGAGCACGCCGGTGCGCCCGACATTGACCACGATGTTGCTCAGGCGGGTGACGGCCTCGCGGGCGGGGAACTTGAAGGCGACGGCCCAGCGCGGGTCGCGCTGCACGACGCCAAGCTCGCGCTGCTGGGCGAAGTCGTCCACCTTGATCACGATCCCATCGGCCTCGTAGGGGAGGCTGTCGCGGCGGGCCATCCACTCGCGGCAGTAGGCGAGCACGGCGTCGAAGTCCTCGAAGCGGCGGGCGTCGGCGTTGACGGGGAAGCCGAGGGCCCGCAGGTACTGGAGCGTCTGCCACTGGCCGGCGAGGCCCACGCCCGCGAAGGGGCCGACGCCGTAGGCGAAGAAGCGCAGGGGACGGCTCGCAGTGAGGGCCGGGTCCTTCTGGCGCAGCGAGCCGGCGGCCGAGTTGCGGGCGTTGGCGAAGGTCTTCTCGCCGGCGGCGGCCAGCCGCTCGTTGAGGGCCTCGAAGTCGGCCGTGCGCATGTAGACCTCGCCGCGCACCTCGATCGCAGTGGGCAGGGCCCAAGGGCCATCGTCCAACGACCAATCCAGGCCGCCTGCCTTGTGGGCGTCGGACGGTGGATTGGTCGTTGGTCCCTGGTCTTTGGTCTTCGGCTCGCGCAGGCGCAGGGGGATGCCGCGCACGGTGCGCAGGTTGGCGGTCACATCCTCGCCGACCTCGCCGTCGCCGCGGGTGGCGCCCAGGGCGAAGCGGCCGCCCTGGTAGGTCAGGGCGATCGCCAGGCCGTCAATCTTCGGCTCGACCACGTAGGCCACGGGCGCGGCGGGGCCGAGCAGCTTGAGCACGCGGGTCTCGCGCCACTCGCGCAGGGCGGCCTCGTCCATGGCGTTGCCGAGGGAGAGCATGGGCTGGGCGTGGCGCACCTTGGCGAACTGGCCGGCGGCCTGGCCGCCGACGCGCTGGGTGGGCGAGTCGGGGGCGAGCAGCTCGGGGTGGGCCGCCTCGAGGGCCTGCAGCTCGCGCATCAGGGCATCGTACTCGGCGTCGCTGAGGGGCGGGTCGTCGAGCACGTAGTAGGCGTAGTTGGCGTCGGCGATGGCGGCGCGCAGCTCCTCGGCGCGGCGGGCGGGGTCGGGCCAGGTCATGCCGGTGCTCCTGCTCTCGTGAGGACTAGCCCAGGCGTTTCACTGTGCCCTGTCAGTCTACACGAAATGCGGCGCGGCGCAAGGCCCGTTGCAGGGGCGGCCCCTGCCAACCCCGATCTGTGCAGGGCGGCCCCCGCCACCGCGTTTTCTGTGGGGGGCCACCGCCGGCCCCCCACGCCCCCGCCGCGGGGGCTCCGCCCCTCGACCCCGCTTGAGAGACGCCCCTTCTGTGCAGCATGGCCGTGCCGCCATGCCTCAGTCCTCAAGGATCGGTGCGCCCCCGGCGCGGGTGGGCAGCTTGCCGGACAGCCCGCAGCGACGCCCCGGCGGGGCGTCTCGACCGAAGCGGGGGGCAGGCCCCGCCGGGGTGGCAGGCGGGGCGGGCTGGCACACAGCCTGGGGCGGCCGGGCGGGCCGGGCCGGCCGGGGCGCCCAGCCGCGCCGGGGCGCCCTGAACGGCA
>DAOLDO010000088.1:0-9091 GCA_035327325.1 Chloroflexaceae bacterium
CACGGTCAGGCTGGTGAGCCTCGGCTCGCGCGAGATCGCCGAGCGGGTGGCCCGGCGGGACTGGGGCGCGAGCCCGCCGCCCGCGGCGATCAGCCCCGCCAGCAGTGTCTGGGTCGAGCAGCTGCGCGCCGAATGGGCCGCCGGCAACGGCGGCGCCGCGGTGATCAGCGGGGCCGCGCCGCCGCTGGCCCTCAGCCCGCTGGTGGCGGTGGCCTGGGAGGAGCGGGCGCGCCTGCTCTGGCCCGAGGGGGGCGACTTCTGGCGCGACCTCGGCGACGCCGTCGCCGCCGACGGCGGCTGGGCCGAGGTGGCCGAGGCCCGCGGCTTCGGCCCCGGCACCCCCGAGCACGGGCGGGCCGCGGGCTGGGGCTTCGTCAAGCTCGGCCACGCCTCGCCGCTCACCGCGAACAGCGGCGCCCAGGCCCTGACCCTGCTGGCGTACGCCTACCACGACAAGACCGGCGGCCTGACCACGGCCGACATCGCCGACCCGGGCTTCCAGGCCTGGCTCGAGGCGGTCGAGGGCTCGACCCTCGACTTCGGCGCGAGCACGGGCGGCCTGATGACCAGCATGGCGCAGTTCGGGCCGAGCCGCTTCGACGCGGTGCTGGTCTACGAGAGCCTGGCGATCGCGGGCGCCGAGGCGGCCAGGGCGCGCTGGGGCCAGCCTTTGCAGGTCGTCTACCCGCCCGCGACGATGGTCAGCGACCACCCCTACGCCATCCTCGACGCCCCCCTGACCGACGCCGACCAGCGGGCCGCCGCAGAGCGCTTCCGCGCCTTCCTGCTCGCGGAGCCCGCCCAGGCCCTGGCCCTGCAGCACGGCTTTCGCCCCGCCCTGGCCCGGGTGCCTGTGGCCGACGGCGGCGCCGACAACCCCTTCACCAGGATGGCCCCCTACGGGGTGAGGGTGGACTTCGGCGCGCAGGTCGAGACGCCCCCCGCCGAGGTGACCAGGGCCCTGATCGAGCTGTGGGCGCGGCGGATCGAGCCGCTGACCCTGCGGCCCTAGCCCCCCGAGGAGTCTATGGCCAACCCCTACGCCTACGCCGCCCGGCGCCCCCTCGCGCTCGCCGTGCTCGTCCTCGCCGTCATGTGCGGGCTGGCGGTCTACCTGTGGCTGCTGCCCCTCGGCCTGCTGGCCTACGGCGCGATGATCGCCCTCGACGGGCGGGACCCGGCCGCCCTCGCCGCGAGCCGCCGCGCCCCGCGCCCGCGCCTGAGCAGCGCCGCCTTCCGTCCCCAGGTCGCGGCGATCGAGCGCACCCAGGAGGAGATCCAGCGCAGCGTGGCCCAGGCGCCCGGGCCGATCGGGCGCCTGCTGGCCCGCGTCCTCGACGAGACTCGCGAGCTGGTGGACCAGTCGTACCAGCTGAGCGCCAAGGGCGAGATCATCGAGGGCTACCTGGCCCGCGTCAACCTGGCCGACCTGCAGAGCCGGATCAACACGGCCGACCGGCAGATCCGGGCCACAGCGGACCCCTACACGCTTCAGCAGCTCCAGGAGACGCGGGCGGCCCTGGCCGAGAAGCAGCGCCACGCGGCCGACCTGACCACCTACGTTGGGCGCATCCAGGCCCAGCTGCAGAACATCCACGCCAGCCTGGAGAACATCCTGGCCGAGACGGTGCGCCTGCGCACGGCCGACGCCGTAAGTGCCGACTCGCTGACCAACCAGGTGGCCCAGCGCCTGAGCGACCTGCGGGCCGACATGGACAGCTTCCAGCGGGTCCTCGACACGGCCCTGGCGTCGGCGGGGCCCGCCGGCCCTTGACTCCCCAACTATACTGTAAAGTAATTCCCCGGGTAACAGAGCCTCTCGCTTCACGATTCAGCTTGACGCAGGGCGGCGCGCTACGCACCTTGTGGGCGCCTCCGCCCGCGCGGCAGCATTAGCCGCCGCGCAGCCTGTCGGGAGCGGGGAAGGCCAGGTGTCGCAAGGACCTGTGTCAGCGGAGGACCAATGATAGTTGTGCTCAGACAGCCCTTGTTCGGAGCGCTGGCCCTGATCGCGGTGGTGGCCCTGGCTAGCTGGACGGCGCCGGCGGCGGCCGGGAGCCTCCGCCAGGAGACGGGCTTGCAGGTGGTCGCCACCGGCCTGAACAACCCCCGCGGGCTGGCCTTCACAGCGTCGGGCGGCGACCTGCTGGTGGCCGAGGCCGGCGCGGGCGGCGCGGGCCCATGCTTCGAAGGGCCTGAGGGTCCGGCATGTCTGGGCGCCAGCGGGGCCATCGCCAGGATCAACCTGGGCAGCGGCGGCGTCGAGCGAGTGGTGACCGGCCTGCCCTCGCTGGGCCTGGTCACCCCTCCGGGCTTCAACGCCACCGGCCCCCACGACGTCGCCGCGATCAGCGCGAACGAGCTCTACGTGGTCATCGGCCTGGGCGGCACGCCCGCCGTGCGCGAGGCCCTGGGCCCGGGCGCGGCCCTGCTGGGCCACATCGTCCGGGTCAGCCCCGGCGGCGCGCCCCGGGCCATGGCCGACCTGGCCGCCTTCGACGCGGCGAACGACGTGGACGGCGCGGGCGCCGACAGCAACCCCTACGCCCTCGCGCTGCGCTCGGACCGGCTGTTCGCTGTGGACGCCGGCGCCAACACCCTGGTCGCCGTGAACGGCGACGGCAGCGCCCAGGTCTCGGTGATGCTGCCGGCCCGCGCCGCTGCCGCCCCGCCCTTCCTCGACCCGCAGCCACCCGGGGGCCAGATCCCCATGCAGTCGGTGCCCAGCAGCTCGGCCGTGGGGCCCGACGGCGCGGTCTACGTCGGCGAGCTCACCGGCTTCCCCTTCCCGGCGGGCGGGGCGAACGTCTACCGCATCGGCGCCAACGGCGAGGCCGAGCTCTACGCGAGCGGCTTCACCAACATCATCGCGATCGACTTCGACCGCCAGGGCAACCTCTATGTACTCGAGATCGCCAGGGACGGCCTGCTCGCCGCCGTGGACGGGCCGCCCACGGGCCGCCTGGTGCGGGTCGCGCGGGGCGGCGGAGCCCATACCGAGCTCGCCTCGACCGGGCTGATCGCGCCCGCCGGCCTGCTGGTCGGGAACGGCTACGCCTACGTCTCGAACTTCGGCGTCTTCCCCGGCGAGGGGCAGGTCGTCCGGGTCAGGCTCCCCTGAGCGGGGCCAAGGCTGAGGGCCAAGGCTGAGGGCCAAGGCTGAGGGCCCGCCGTCACGTGACGGCGGGCCCTCAGCCTTGCGCTTTCGCCCAGGGCGGCCCAGCAGGCCGGCTACCGCCTCGGCAGCAGCCGCAGCTCGGCCTCGGTGTTGAGGCCGTAGCAGCGGCCCGCGGCGCAGTACGAGGCCCAGAAGCCCACCGAGGCGGGGCCCGGCACCAGCCGGTCGCTCTCGTACCCCGGCGTCACCTCCATGGTGTAGCCGGTCGGCGTGGTGTCGCACAGCACCTGGGTGCCGCCGAAGGACTCCGCGAAGGGGCCGTTGGCCGAGCGCCACTGCCGGATCCAGCTGTACACGGTGACCAGGGTCGGCTCGGCGCACTGGATCTCGCCGCCCAGGGTGGCGACCGAGGTGACGGGGTCAATGCTCGCCGAGGTGATGCGGTTCTCGACGATGATGCCGGCCGCGCTCGTCGAGGCGGTGGCGCTCGTCGTCATGGGTGTCAGGGCCAGCAGGGCCAGGGTGAGCACGCTGAGCAGGGCGATCAGCTGGGTGCGCTGCACGGTCATAGGGGGCCTCCTTCTTCAGGGTCAAAGTGCTGGTTGACGCCCACCCCCGACGGTCGGGGGCGGCAGCGGGCCGACGGCGCCTGGGCAGGGTCAGCGCCGGGGCGGGATGTTCTGGTTGAAGCGGAACATGTTGCGCGGGTCGTACTGTCCCTTGACCGCCGCGAGCCGCTCGTAGGTGGCCTGCGGGTAGGCGTCGCGCACGCGGTCGGCGCCCTCGTTCTCGAGGAAGTTCACGTAGACGCCCGCCCCCTCTGGCCGGACCGTCCGCCACAGGCCCTCGGTCCAGGCCGCGTGGACGGCGGCGTCCTCGGCGGCGTCAAGCCAGATGCTGATGATCGCGAAGAAGAAGGGCTTGTCGCGGTGGGCGAAGGCGGTGGCGTCGGCGGGGACGCGCGCGAAGGCGCCGCCGAGGCCGCGGAACTGCACCAGGCTGTAGGGCGAGCTGGCCTGGCGCATCGCGTCGAGGGCGGCGTCGAGGGCCGCGTCGCTGAAGTCGTGGGCGAACATCGAGCGGATCGACGCGCCGTGGGGCGCGGCCTGGTGGGCGGTGAACTCGTAGATGGCCGGGTAGGGCATCGGGCCGATGGCCTCGGCGAGGGGCTCGCCCAGGGCGCGCAGCGGCGCCAGGGCC
The DNA here is from genome assembly GCA_035327325.1 of Chloroflexaceae bacterium. GTDB lineage: Bacteria > Chloroflexota > Chloroflexia > Chloroflexales > Chloroflexaceae > CAIWXH01. The sequence continues at coordinate 4,319 of DAOLDO010000088.1, forward strand.
CGCCGCCCCTCGGCCTCGCCGCCCGTCCAGCAGACCAGGACCGCCAGCACCAGCTCGCCGACCCGCGCCTCGGGCACGAAGGGCGCCGGCGGCGCGTACATCAGGTTGGCGATCGTGGACAGCTCCTCGGGCGCGGCGACGCTGTAGTCCAGGTAGCCGCGCAGCACCTCGCGGGTGGCGGGCAGGAAGATCACGCCGCCCAGGATCTGGCCGACGGGCGCGAGGCGGTAGGTGAACTCGGTGACGATGCCAAAATTGCCGCCGCCGCCGCGGATCGCCCAGAACAGGTCGGGGTGCTCGTCGGCGCTCGCGGTGACGATCGCGCCGTCGGCGGTGACCACCTGGGCGGCGATCAGGTTGTCAATCGCCAGGCCGTGCTGGCGCACCATGAAGCCGATGCCGCCGCCGGTGGTCAGGCCGCCCATGCCCACCGAGTGGGTGTCGCCTGTGGTCAGGGCCAGGCCGTGGGCGCTCGCCGGCCCGGCCAGGTCGCCCGAGGTGGCGCCGGCCTGCACGCGGGCGACGCGCCGCTCGGGGTCAATGCTGACCCGCTTCATGCCCGACAGGTCAACCACGATGGCGTCGTCAATCACGCTGAGGTGGGCCAGGCTGTGGCCGCCGCTGCGCACTGCCAGGGGCAGGCCGCGCTCGGCGGCGAAGCGGACGGCGGCGGCGACGTCCTGGGCGCCGGCCGCCCGCACCACCGCCAGGGGCCGCCGGTCAATGTTGACGTAGAGCGTCTTGCGCGCCGCGTCGAAGTCGGCATGGACGGCCGTGATCAGCTCGCCGTCCAGGCGCGAGCGCAGCGCGTGGAGCTGGTCGCCGGTGGCGGCGCGGCCGCGGGCGGCGGTGGGCAGGGTCACGAGGCTCATATGCGGATCCTTTCGTCAGGTTCTGCTTCCGGTGGCCGGCGCCCGACCCGGGCGGGCGGCGCCGAGGTGACGTGACTATTAGAGCACCGGCGGGCGACGCCGAGAAGTGACGGGCAAGGTACAACAGCGGTACGCGAGCGTCACACGACCGAGCCGACCCCAAAATTCCGTCGTAGGGCCAATGCCGCCGTGGGGGAGGGGCGGTACCATAGCGCGGAGCGCGCGTCCTCAGGTGGCGGTTTGGCTGACCGGATCTCTCTGGAGGGGCGAGCATGGGGCAGGGAACCACGTTCGGCGGTCGGCTCAGGCAGCTGCGCCAGGAGCACGGGCTCACCCAGGAGATGCTCGCCGAGCGCGTAGGCTACGCGACCCAGACGATCCGCAAGATCGAGGGCGGCCAGCGCCGCCCGTCCCTCCAGGTCGCGGCGAGGCTGGCGGACGAGCTTGGCGTCCCGCCCGAGGAGCGGGCGGGCTTTATCCGCCTGGCCCGCCGCGAGCCGGACGACGAGCGGCCCGCCGCGCCGGCGCAGGCCCCCGAGGCGCCGCGGGCCGGCGGTCGCCAGGCGACGCGCACCCCGCTCCCGTGCCCGCTGACGCGCCTGATCGGGCGCGAGGAGGAGCTCGCCGCCGCGCGCCGGCGCCTGCTGGCCGACGACGTACGCCTGCTGACCCTCGTCGGGCCTGGCGGCGTGGGCAAGACCCACCTGGCCATCGAGACGGCGACGGCCCTGGCCGACCACTTCGCCGACGAGGTCGTCTTCGTCAGCCTGGCGCCCCTGCGCGACCCGGCCCTCGTGCTGCCGACGATCGCCGACGCCCTGGGCATCGGCGAGGAGGCCGGCCGCCCCCGGCTCGAGCTGCTCAGGGAGGGGCTGCGCGCCCGGCGCCTGCTGCTCGTGCTCGACAACTTCGAGCAGATCATCCCCGCGGCCCCGCTCGTCGCCGAGCTGCTCGCGGCCTGCCCAGGGGTGAAGGCCCTGGTGACCAGCCGCGAGCACCTGCGCGTGCGCGGCGAGCATCTGCTCCAGGTGCCCCCGCTCCCCGTGCCCGACCCCGCCCACACCACGCCCGACGAACTGGTGCGGTCCGCGGCGGCGCGGCTCTTCGCCGAGCGGGCGGCCGCGGTCAGGCCGGGCTTCGCGATCACCAAGGAGAACGCCCTCGCCGTCGCCGAGCTGTGCCGGCGGCTCGACGGGCTGCCCCTCGCCCTTGAGCTGGCCGCGGCCCGCAGCACGCTCTTCGCGCCCGAGGCGATCCTGGCCCAGCTCGGCAGCCGGTTCGCCCTGCTCGTGGGCGGGCCGCGCGACCTGCCGGACAGGCAGCAGACCCTGCGAAATACCATCGCCTGGAGCTACGACCTGCTGACGGAGAGCGAGCGCAAGCTCTTCCGCCGCCTGAGCGTCTTCAGCGGCGGGATCGGGCTCGACGCCGTCGCGGCCGTCGGCACGGCGGCCGGGGGCCTCGACCTCGACAGCATCGAGGCCCTGGGGTCCCTGCTCGACAAGAGCCTGCTCTGCCTGGACGCGGCGGCGGGCGCAGAGCCACGCTTCCTGATGCTCGAGACGCTCCGCGAGTACGGTCTCGCGCAGCTCGAGCTGGCCGGCGAGGCCGCGGCCACGCGCCGCGCCCACGCCGGCTCCTTCCTGCAGCTGGCCGAGCAGGCCGAGCGCCACCTCTGGGGCGGCGCCCAGGAGCACTGGCTGGCCCGGCTCGAGCGGGAGCACGACAACCTGCGCGCCGCCCTGGCCTGGCTCCTCGCCCAGGACGACGCGGTCGCGCCCGGCCTGGAACTCGCCGGCTGCCTGTGGCGCTTCTGGGATATTCGCGGACACTGGACCGAGGGGCAGCGGTGGCTCGAGCGGGCCCTCGAGCGCCGGGCGCCGGGCGACGCGCCCCACAGGTGGCTTGCCCTCCACGGCGCCGGCAACCTCGCCCTCAACCTCGGCGAGAACGGGCGGGCCAGGGCCCACTACGAGGAGAGCCTGGCCGTGACCCGCGAGCTCGGGCTGCCGCGGGCGGTCGCCAACTCGCTGCTCAACCTATCGGTGGTCACCCTGCGCCAGGGCGATCTCGGCGAGGCGATCGCGCTGCAGGAGCAAGCCCTGGCCATCCACCGCGAGCAGGACAACGCCATCGGCGTCGCCCTCGCCCTGCACAACCTGGCCACCATGCTCGACGAGCAGGGCAACTACGAGCGGGCCGCCGTATGCGCGGAGGAGAGCCTGGCCCACTATGGGGAGCTGGGCGACAGCCGCGGCGTGGCCTGGGCGCTGCACGACCTGGCCATGCTGGCACGGCGCCGCGGCGCCCACACGCAGGCCAGGAACCTGCTCGAGGCGTGCCGCGCGGTCTACGTCAGGCTGGGGGCCAGGAACGATCTGGCGCATCTGCTGGGCCACCTGGGCGAACTGGCCGAGGAGCGGGGCGAGGGTGAGGCGGCTCGGGCCCACTACGAGGCCAGCCTGCGCATCGCCGTCGAGCTGGGCGACCGGCGCCGCGAGGCCGCGGCGCTCGCCAGCCTCGGGCGCCTCGCCCGGCTGGCCGGGGCCGACCAGGGCGCCACCATGCCGCGCATCATAGCCGCCGCGCCGCGCCAGCAGCGCCCGCTCCCCCTCCAGCCGTCCGCCTGACGGCCCGGTCGCCACGCCCCGGCCCCCGCCCCCTGAGCGCGAGCGGGGGCCGAAAGGTCGCGCCCATGGGCGAGCGCTACTTCATCTGGAAGTTTGCCACGTGCTCGGTGCCGTCGCGGAGCCGCAGGGTGAAGCGGTAGCAGCGATCCTTCCACTGGCGCTGGGTCTTCCAGACGTAGGTGTACTGGTCCGTCGCCGGATCGTACGAGAGGCCGCTCGCCCCGGCTGAGACAGTCTCCTCCACCGAGTAGATCGGCATCCCGCCCCCCGGGCAGGCGATTGGCACGGCCTTGGGGAAGCCGGCGGCGATCACGTTGAGCCCCCAGTTGCCCCCGAGGCTGAACTTCATCGGAACCGCCTGCCCCGCCCTGACGCTGTTGAAGCTGTTCTCCGGCCCGGGGTTGACCACCGGCGCGAAGAAGCCCTCGAAGTTGTAGGTCACGGCGGGGCCGCCCGGGTCCACAATCACCCCGTTCGCGGTCAGGTCCGCGTCGCCGCGCTCGCCGTCAACGAAGTGCAGGGTCACCGTGTTGCCGGAGATCTGCGCGCCGGTCTGGCCGTCGTAGCTGAACTCGTACCAGTGGGACGCCGGCTGCGCGGGGGTTGGGCCGTAGATGTAGTAGCTCGTCGCCCCGACGTCCGCGGGCAGGAACAGCGTCACCGTGGCGGCGCCACCGGCGGCGACCCCCTCCACTGTGAACCCGACCAGGCCGACCGGGAAGGTCACGCCAGACGGCGCGCTGGGGGCGCTGGGCTCGACGGTGACGCCCGCCAGCGACGTGCCGGCAGGGGCCTCGAACGTGAGGTAGGCCCCGTCCACGGCGTTGGGGATGGAGGTGACGTGCTCCTGCTCGCTGTCGGGGATGCCGTCGCCGTTGCCATCGCCGCCGTTGGGCGCGCCATCTTCGGGGATGGGCTCGCAGGCGGTCGCGCCGGGGACGGTGGACGTGGTCCCCGACGGGCAGAGCGTCGCCGCCACCGCCCCAACGGTCGCCACGAATGAGCCGGGGGGCGCGAGGAGGCAGCCCGTGGCGCCCACGCCGGGCTGGTAGGTGCCGGGCGCGCAGGGCGTGAAGAATGACGCCCCGGGTGCCGCCGTGAAGGTGCCGGGCGGCGTCGCCTGGCAGGCCGTCGCCCCGCTCCCTGGCTGGAAGGTGCCGGCCGCGCAGGCCGTCGCCGCCGTCGCGCCGGACGCCGCCACGAACGTGCCGGGGGACGCCGGCTGGCAGGCGCTGCCGCCCGCGCTCGGCTGGAAGGTCCCGGGCGCGCAG
>DAOLDO010000088.1:9191-10589 GCA_035327325.1 Chloroflexaceae bacterium
GCTGGCAGGCGCTGCCGCCCGCGCTCGGCTGGAAGGTCCCGGGCGCGCAGGCCGTCGCCGCGATGGCGCCCTCGACGCCCACGAAGCTCCCGGGCGGCGCCGGCTGGCAGCTTGCCGCCCCAACGCCTGGCTGGAAGGTGCCCGGCGCGCACAGCGTCGGCGCGCTGGCGCCTGCGCTCGCAAAGGAGCCGGGGGGCGCTTGCAGGCAGGCCGTCGCCCCGACCCCCGGCTGGAAGGTGCCCGGCGCGCAGGCCGTCGCCGCGACGGCGCCGGGCGCGTCCACGAATGTGCCGGACGGCGCGTCCAGGCAGCCCCGCGCCCCCGCGCCCGGCTGGTAAGTGCCCAGCGCGCACGGCGTCGGCGCGCTGGCGCCCTGGCCCGAGAAGCTGCCGGGAGGCGTCTGGAGGCAGCCCGTCGCCCCGGCGGCCGGCTGGTAGGTGCCCGGCGGGCAGGCCGTTGGCGCCGTCGCGCCGGACGCGGCCACGTACGTGCCGGGGGGCGCCGCGATACACCCCTGCTGCCCCTGGGGCTGGTAGGTGCCCGGCGCGCAGCTGTTGCCGGGCTCGGCGCCGAACACGGTGAAGGCGAGGGGGTTGCTCGCCCGCCCGTCCACCGTGACTACAACGGGCTGCGTCCCGTCGCCCTCGGGCACGACCGAGCAGCTGAGGCTGTTGTGGGCCTGCTCGATGATGGCGCAGCTCGCGGCGCCGACGCTCACCGCCGCGCCGGCGGCCCCGAAGCTGGCGCCGCCCAGGGTGAGCGTGAACGCCTGGCCGGCCTGGCCGCTCGCCGGGGCGATGGCGGTCAGCAGCGGCGGGTCGTAGCTGAAGTGGAGGCTGTTGCTGGCGCGCCCGTCCACCGTCACCACCACCGGCAGGCCCTCCCCCTGACCCGCCGGCGCGGCGCAGCGGAGCCTGGTGTGGGTCTGGACCATGTCGGTGCAGGGCGCGCCGCCAACGGTCACCGTGGCCCCGGTCGCGCCGAAGCTCTGGCCGTACAGGTAGAGGTCGCCGCCGCCGGCGGTGGGGGCGGAGAGGGCCACGAGCCTATCAAGGCGCGGCGGGTCGTAGCTGAAGCTGGCGGGGGCGCTGGCCTGCCCGCCCGCGCTCACGACCACCGGCAGGTCCACCCCCTGCCCGCTCGGCAGCCGGCACTGGAGTGTGGTGTGGGAGCGGAGCTCGGCGAGGCAGGGCCTGCCACCCACGGTCGCCGTCGCCTGGTCCGGGCCGAAGCTGCTGCCCGTGATGGTGAGCAGCACGCCGCCGCCCGAGGGCGCGCTGGCCGGGTTGACCCCGCCGATCGTCGGCGGGTTGTAGCTGAAGGAGAGGCTGTTGCTGGCGCGTCCGTCCACCGTCACCACCACGGGCTGGCCCGCGCCCTGGCCCGCGGGCAGGCGGC
>DAOLDO010000088.1:10689-12483 GCA_035327325.1 Chloroflexaceae bacterium
ACGGCCGGCCGCCCACCGTCACCGTGGCCCCGTCCGCCGCGAAGCTGCGGCCGGCGAGCGTGAGCAGCCCGCCCCCGGCCCTGGGCCCGCGCAAGGGGATGACCGAGGTGAGCGACGGCGGGTCGTAGCTAAACTTTTTAAGTAGCTGCAGGTCTATGATCTCGGGGTCGGCGAAGTCCACCAGGACGGCGAGATCCACGCCGCGACCCTCGGGGATGGTGCAGGAGAGCGTGGTGGCGGTCCGTGTGATCAGGGGGCAGGGGCGGCCACCAATGGTGACCACGAGCGGCTCAAGCAGGCCCTCGCCAACAAGAAACAGCACGTCCCCACCCTGCGTCCTGTCGCTGAGGCGAGAATAACTCATGAGCCGCGGAGGTGAAAAATCTCTGATCTGCACCGAATCGCTTTGCTGATCGCCGTTCAGAGCGTATACACGGTCTCCAACCACGCCAAATGTTTCTTGAGCGCCAGGCACAGTAATGCACTCGTAATGGTTACCGTATCCGGAATTGGTTGGTCCCACCAATAAAAAATACTTACATCCAGACTCTGTTCCTCGGCTGGTGCGAAAGCGTGTCTCGCTAGAGATATTTGAGCCATATAGTTCGTAAAAGGCGTCGTAAGAGCTAATAGTTCTAAGCTTCACCCACGTAAGCACCGGCGCCTCGGCGGCGGCGGCCGGCGGCGGGGCGGCGGCGAAGAGCGACGACGAGGCGAGCAGCACGGCAAGCAGCACGGCCTGGAGCGCGGAGGCGCGGACGGCGGGGCGTCGCATACGGGGCCCTTTCGCGAAGGGGTGGAGCGAGGGCGCGCGAGTCGGGCCCTGCTCCTTCTGCTGGTCGTGGCGCGGCGGGCGCCGGCACAACCGGTCGGCGCCGCGCGCCGGCGGCGCAAGGATACTGATCGCTGCGAGCTCGTGCGGTCTCGACGCAAGGCACGGGGAACCTGGCGGCGCGGGGGCGCACGGGAGCATGAGCGAGACGTACTATCGGTGAGGGAGGTGTGCTCACTATACAGGGCGCATGTGGGATGCGCAACGGAAAAAACCGTTTAGGTTTCCGCGCGGCACGTGGGGAAATCGGCCCTGGCTTCACACAGCGGTGATCGGGCCCGCTCACACGCGGCCGATGCGCCAGTTGGCCAGCAACGCCGCCGCGAAGGCCGCCGCGCAGGCGCCGGCCACGCCCGGCCACCCGGCCTGCTGCCAGGCCAGCCCGGGCAGCACCGCGCCGAGGGTGCCGCCAGTGTAGTAGCAGACCAGGTAGAGGGCGCCCGCGCCGCCCTTGGCCTGCCGGGCCAGGCTGTTCACCAGGGCCGGGGCCACGGCCTGGGCCGTGAACATGCCGGTGCAGAGCACGAACAGCCCGGCGACCACCACGGGTGCCGACGGGACGAGAGTGAGGGCGACGCCCAGGGCGGCCACCAGCAGCCCGGCGGCGATCAGGGCGCGCCTGCCGAGCCGGGCCGAGGCGCGGCCGGCCAGGGGCGAGACCACCACCCCCGCCAGGTAGCTGACGTAGGCGAAGGCGACCAGGGCGGGCGAGAGCCCGAAGGGCGGCCCGGTGAGGTAGTAGGGCAGGTAGGTGAACACGCCCAGGAAGCCGAAGAAGAGCGTCCCCCCGATCAGGAAGGCCAGCCGCAGGCGCCGGTCGCCCAGGTGGCCGGCCATGGCCCCGTATGCCTGGGCCCAGCCCCCCGCCCCGCCACCCCGGTCGCGGGGGAGGGCCAGGGCCAGCCCGGCGGCGCAGAGGAGCGTGAGGGCGGCGAAGACGACGAAGACGACCCGCCAGCCCG